>CAJLWO010000005.1 GCA_905210435.1 uncultured Bacteroidales bacterium | reverse complement strand
GTGTAAAGACGGTAACGTCAAAGCCGAGCGGTACTAATCACCCGAACCCTTTCCAGGGGCAAAGCCCTTGAAAGAATTCATAATTCACAATTCATAATTCATAATTATGCGCAAGCGATAAGCGAAGCCATAATTGAAGTATTGTGAATATGGAGATAAATAAAGCCGAAAAGAAAAAAAGAACGACAAGAGTTCAACGGCTTGTATGTAAGTGACGCTCAATAATTAGTAATTGGTAATGAGTAATTATGAATTATGAATTGAGCGCAGCGTGTACGCTTCCAACTCTTTTTCCAACCTTATAACGGCAGGGAAACCCAATGCGAGCCGAGGGCTCCGAAGCGTACTTTCCCGGTCGGACGAACTAAGGTGGCAATAGCGCGGGGGATCCACCTCTTCCCATTCCGAACAGAGAAGTTAAACCCCGCCACGCCGATGGTACTGCGAAAGTGGGAGAGTAGGTAACCGCCCCCTATCACGAAGGCGCCGAAGCTAATGCTTCGGTGCCTTTTTTTGTTGTGGTGGTGAGTGACTGAAGTTGGCTGCTGCATGAATTGTAATTTCGGGTAGGGGGATTAAAGAAGCAGTGCAGGGCTCTCGCTCCGCACTGCTATCGTATTGTTCTAATTACTATTTTTTATTGCTGTGTTTCGAATGGTTTAGATTTATGTGAAAAGATTTATTCCTAAAGTGCTGCAAAGATAATCGGTTGATGTGACAGTATGGTTACAGAGACGGCACAAGAATTTGACAATTCCCTTTGGTAATTAGTAATTCGTAATTAGTAATTAGTAATTTTTTGGGGGATGGGTCTAATAAGTCTAATAGGTCTGATAAGGCCAATGGGGCCAATGGGTCTAATGGGCCTAATGGGGGTGATTGTTGGGAATGGGGGATTGCTCATTGCTCATTACTAATTACTCATTGCTAATTAATGAGGGGGGGGTGTTAAATAGTGTTAAGTTTCGGAACTTTTTTTTGCTTTTTTTTAGATGAATTGAGTATATTTGCCATCGGTTGAATGCCGGAGGTATGTTTACGTGCCGCTGCCGGATAGGGGGCGTTGTGTGTGGCATGCGGGAGGTTTCGGCCGGAGAGACTTTGACTTGATTTAAAAAGCTGAAAGGATGGTGTGAGTTTTACGGTGCCGGTTTAAGATGAGGCAATCACGGTGTGCCGAGGGCAATAGTGATAGCAATCAGGAGCGCATGCATAGATTGATCGGGGCCGTACTCACGCGGTAAGCAACAATGATATTAACAATAGTAATAACGTAGTAATTAACAAGGCATGGATAAACAATGTGGAATCTATATTGCCGCCACCGTGCGGAGCGCGGGGCAGTTGCGGCGATGCCAACCATGAATGACTGTTAGGAAAAGTGACAACTTGATTGGCTGATGCAGCTCGGGCGGGATGGGATGCCGGGCGGCGTCGTTGCTGTAATATAAAGGGTACGGGCGTCGGGCGGGATATAGACTGAAATATAATCATCATAGCAAAATATAAAAACCATATAATAATAAACCATTAACAATAAATAATTTAATAGAGAAAAACAGCAAGGAACAAAATTAACTTGGAAAAACCCACCAAAGCAAATATTTTAATTATAATACTTATTTAATCATGAGAAAATTTTTATCATTTTTAGCCTTGTTTGTGATGGCATTCGCGCTACCGCACAAGGTTGCCGCCTGGGATCTGAATTATGGAACAGGTGACCCATACAAGGTCGGTCTAATTTTCAGTTCTCCGTATGATACTGCTGAGAGGAATATGATTGGCAGTGGCATAGTCTGGAGTTATACTTTTACGGCAGATGCAGATGGAACTCTTTCTTTCAAGATGAAGCTATATTGGAAGAATAATAATGAATCCGGTTCCGCGACCTATGGAGAAAATTATTCCATCGCAGTAAATAGCGCAGATTATATTGTTGCTAAAAATACCTCAGACAATGGCTATTATAAAGTAACCGGCTTAAAAAAAGGTCAAAAGTATCGTATTGATATTACCGGAGATGGTAAGGATACCGGTAGTTTCAAGTATCGTGCAGTGTCAGTCTCAACTACCCTAAGAATTTGGGGAGGAAGCAGTTATGCAACGAATAAGGGTGAGGCTACCTCTTCCGGTGACATATTTGAGTTTACCAATGTGGAATTGTCGGCTGACGAGTATTTCGTACTGTCAACTAAGGATAGTTCAACAGGCTATGACTCATTAAAGGGTGCGATGTATACTCCGGCCAACGCTGATGCTGAGATTCCAACCGATGCAAATGGTGTGACTTGCAAGAAAAGCGATAGTAAGGCCTATTATGTAACGGCTGCCGGGAAATATAATATTACGGTTGATTTGGCTAACGAAAAGCTGATTGCCATAAAGGCCGTTGATGTGACTTGGCGACTGGACGGTAATACTTCTCCTGACAAGGTCATTGTTCATGGCTCGGAAGGTACTACGGGTGATTTTACGTTGGACTGGAATGATAAGGACGCTACCGGTTGCTGGAGCACTAAGTTTATCGCCCAGAAACAAAATGCCACTTTCACTATAGAGCTGTTCAAGGGCACCGAGATTGATGAGGTCTACGGGCAGAATGTGACTGTTGCAGCCGGGAGCGAGTCGAATGAACTGACACTTGACCGCTCGGCTCAGGGCGGCACATACAAGCTGTCGGGACTTAAGATCGGTAAAAAATACCGTTTTAAACTCATAGGTACAGGCGACAACAAGTTCAAATATACAGTAGAGGAAGTGCTCGATGACAACATTCTCTATCTTTATAAGATGCTGTCGGCTACTGATGTAGAGCAGATAGGCGAAGGTGTTGCGGTAGGCGAGGATGGCAAATGTACGTTTGTGACCACCCTGACTGCCGGACAAAATATCGTGCTTTCCCGCAATGGGGGCGCTACGAACGCAACAGGCATACAGACCTATAACGGCCGCTATACGCCTGTCACATCTGCATCGATACCGTGTATGAGATCCGTGTTCAAAAACTCCAACTCCGGAGCATGGAAGGTGTCTGCGTCTGACACATACACTATAACCGTTGACTGGACTGCAAAGACCCTTACCGCAATAGGCGAGAGCACTCCGTCCGACGTCCCGGCGAATCTGTATCTTTATAAAATAAGCAACGACAACTCAGTATTCGAGATGATTAGCGACTCTCCGTGGAGCGGCAATATATACACATATACGGTAGATATAGAGAAGGACATGAAGATTGTGCTGTCATCGATAGGCGACGCCACAAGCTTGGACGATATAAACAAACAGGTTGACGGCAACTATGTGCGCTACAATCCCGCCGGCACGTTAGACATCCCCGGTAATGACCTCGCTTTTGCTTTGAATGAGCAGACCGGCGACTACAAGGACGGTATATGGCAGACGACCGAGGAGGGACGATATACCATTACTGTCAACTGGGAGACAAAGAAACTTACCGCGATATGTACGTATGTTCCGCCTAAAGGAACGCACATGCCTCTCAACTCGGCCGATTTTGCCAACGGCAAGAAGCATTACTTCCTTGTGGGTGAGCGTATGGGTGAATGGCACCTGCAGCCCGAATGGGAGTTCCATGAGAAGAACGACAGCCTCGTGCTCGAGGGACGCTACATCTACAACGGCGGTTTTGCCGTGGGCGTGGTAGACAATTTTAAAGATTATGTCAACCATACCTTTACATATTACAGCCAAAGTGCGAAAATCAACAGCGAGGATGCAATCACTCTTCCGTCGACCGGCGCTACTTTCGAGCAGGCTGCCGGCTCAACCCGATTCAATCCCGCTACATGCTATAACTCGACATTTGACACTACACACAGTGACCCGTACTGGCATGGCCGAGGCGTATTCATGAGCAAAATCGAGCTTACGCTCAACGGCGAGCAACCGGCAACGCTCAAGTTCACCAAGGGATCGACCGAAGAAGCCAACAAGAACCGTGTGTTCACCCTTTGCGGCGACAATATCTACAACCGCAATTACTGCAACACAACAGGTACCGGCAAAACGACGATGTATAACCGCCGTTTCACAAAGCATCCGGACGGATGGCAGGAGGGCTGGATACAGTATGACCCGACTACCAATGAACCGTATGTTGATGCACGCGGCGAGTATCTGTATCATACGTCATTCACGCCCGACTATCTGATGGCGCATCCTGTTTTATTTAACCAGATTGTTGGCAGTTCGAGGGAGAGCGAGTTCGCTTATACGTCAAACAATGTGCAGTTTGTGGAATGGAAAAACCTTCCCAACCTTGACAGCGACCCCTATAAGGACTTCTATCAGGCGTTCTCCAAAACGGAAACCATATCGAACAGCGGCGAAACTGTGTCGGGCAAAGGATATGACTTCAAGTTAGGAGTGGAGTGCAGCGTCAAACCGACTACACCTGAAGCTGCTTGGGACTGCTACGTAGTGCGCGACATGTGGATTGCGGGTCATATCAAGTTCTGGACAGGCTGGGGCGGCAACACCACTAGGACCGGTGGCGCCACCGGGGACGGCGCCGTATGGCACGGTCCCAACGGCGGCCCCGATACGCCTCAAATAGATGGAGGTCATACGGAAGCAACTTATCAGGTCAAAGGCTATGATGTCACTTCCGGTCTTCCCGCAGTGCTCTACAAGAACGTGCGCAACCGCGACAATACCAACTATGCTGTAACCGAGCCTAATGCCAAGCCGGTGTACTTCAACCGCGTGGTGCTGTGGTTCAACAATACCGACGGTGTTGACAAATCGTATATACAGTTCATACAGGAGTCGGTAGGTCCGGCTATCTTTGCCGAGTTGGCAGACAACACCGAGGCCGGCAAGCGTAACTTCATCAAATATAACTGGTATCTTAACGCGTCGCAGAACAATGGAGCGGAAGATGAATATGACGTAATTTCGTATGAAATACGCCGCTACCGCGTGGTCAACAACGTGACGACTCCAATCGGTTATCCCGAAGGTGAGAAAGTGGACATCTCGGATAAGAATCTTAAAGTGAAGGATTTCTATGAGGGATCGTCGACAATGCCTGCGTTCACGACGCATGTGGACACTGGTGAAGTGGCAGGACGCGGTTTCGCCCCCGGCCGTTACCAGTATGACATCTATGTGACGTATAAGGACGACAATGGCAATTACGTGCGCAAGTACGCTATGTCAAACCGCGTGGCTATCTATGATGACGCTCTTGTGACTCCCGACGCAGTAGCAATGCAGCTTGTGCAGCTCCGCGACGAATATTACGACCGCTACACTCCGGAACCTCATGCCAGCGGCAAAACTACACTCGAGCAGGCTCTTAAACTTCCCGCCGGCACATTTGAGACGCAATTTGCAGGCGGCTTGACCGAACCCGTCAATATTACGACGGCCGGCGGCGAAGTTACCGGCCAGGAGGAGAAAGTCAGCGTATATCTGACTTACCGGACCAATGACAATGCCAATTTCTATGTCATGGCCTTCACCGAGAAAGAGATTGTGGTGGGCGGTGCTAAGGTAAAGACCGTTGTACCCTACAAGCCTATGAAAGTTGAGGCTAAACCGGCACTCGAATTCATCAAGAATAACGCCGACAAGTTCTGGTGGACATCCGACTACTATCTGCGCTGTCTTGACTATGACAGCTACGAGCGTACCCTTCAGGGATATATCGACGAGGGCCTGATAAAGAACGAGGAGGTGCCGACACCTATCCTTCAGGTCGACGAGATATATAACTACACCGATGAATCGGGCGAAGCACAGTCCGTTACGAAGACCCGCGGCTACGGCCAGCGCTTCGAGTTCGGCGACCAGACGTATTATGCAATGATCGTGAAGCGTGGCGGCAATCTGTCGAACGCTACCTTTGAGGTGCAGCTGCGATATACTTACTTAGACGTTCACAACGAGTCGCAGACACCGGAGACTAAGGCTACGGTGGGTATCTCACCGGTGATGCCGCGCCCGTTCGAGCCGCTCTACCGCTATGTATATGACCACACATCGGAAATCGTTCATCCCGAGACCGGCGATAAGTATGAGTGGGGCAAGATACTTGTTCCGACCCAGAACTGGAAGACCGAAGATACGAGCGACGCTATTAAGAAGGGCCTGATGAAGGAGGCATACGTGAAGTTTGACGACCATTTCAATCCGCGTACGTTTACGCTTCAGGTGGATTTCAACCGTCCGAACGTGACCAAGGATATTTACAAGTTCTATGACATACAGTATAATATACATGTTGTTAACAACGATAAGTCAGGTAGCGGTGTTGATGTGCCTCTTGATATGGATGCCGTGCTCCACGACGTGGATACGGAGGATGCGAACTTCCCGAACCGCTACCGTATGGAGTTCCGCGGCATGCACCCGCGCAACGGCGTGTATCCGACAGTAGAATTCGTAAGGACAAATTATGTGCCCAACAAGGCTTCAGGTAAATTCGATGAACCGTATATGTCGAAAACCGGCAACTACGGCGACATGCTTACCATCAATGCAGAGCGTAACATCACGGTGAACCGCGGTACCGGTATCGAGGATGTGCATCTGGGATATATCAGACGCAGTGACGGTACGTATGACTGGATGTACAAGGGACACAAGAAGCTTGTCGACAAACCGGGGGTAGTCGATCCGACGATACCTGACGAGCCGGGCGCCAATGAGTATGAGGATCAGGGCAGCATAGAGGTACAGCCTATCTACTACCTTATCGAGCTTAAGAATCCCCTCAATTCGTCGGATTGCAAGTATTATCCGTTCCTTGTGCCTCATATCGACGATCACCGCGACTTGACTCAGGAACCGGAATTTGACAAGAACGGCCTGATGTTGCATGACACCGACCCGCTTATCGCTACGTATATCGCGAAGGGTACGAACTGGGATGGTGATCATACTCCCGATGTTGTTACAACTGCCATATATATGTTCGAGCGTCCGCTCGGAGGCCAGCAGGGCAACTATTCGGCCTATAACTTCAACCGTCTTGAGGTAGAGAGCATCAAGTACAACAATACGGGCGAAATCGTGACACCGGCGCCGACACCGACACCCGAACCTGAAGCTGCAGCCGCCCGTCCGAGAGCTGCCAAGCCGTGGACTGATGAGAATCGTCCGACTTCGGCTGATCTTGCCAACGGCAATGCCGGCGGTCTGCCTGATGCCGACAATCTGCCTACGGCGAATGTGCTTGACCTGAGCAAAGAGGACAATCTCACCGGCTATAATGCATACGTAGCTGTCAGAGGCGCTCATTATGAAGACAGTAATACCGGGGAGAATGTGACCGGCGTGGAGGATGTGCTTGCCGACGGTGAGAACGGCGAGGCTGTTTATTACAACATGCAGGGTATGCGCATCGATGAGCCTACTACGGCAGGTGTTTATTTCCGCGTTGTGGGTAAGAATGTGACTAAGTTTGTTGTGAAGTAAGATTGCTTCAATCTATATGTTGGGCGCCGGGGCTTTTGCCCCGGCGCTTTTTTTTTATGAGTCTAATGGGGGTGAATGGGGTGAATGGGGCGAATAAGTCTAATAAGTCTAATGGGGCTAATAGGGCCAATAGGGCTAATAGGGTAGTTATGAATTATGTCATCGCTTTAGCGCTTGCGCAGCAAGAATTGTGAGTTGGTTGGGTTGGCGGTTAGGGATTTTTTTGTTTTCTTTGGGGTATTATTGTTTTTACTTTACTTTTGTTTCTTTCATTTTATTTTTTTGATTATGGAGACCGGATGTGTTTTTGATATGGTGAAGGGTGGTATGGGTATTGCGGAGCTTAATGAGATGCAGCGGGCTATGGGTGCGGATGTGAGCCGGCGGGTGATGCTTACGGCTCCTACGGGTTCGGGGAAGACGGTGGCGTTTGTGATCAGGATGCTGCGTGAGGTGAGGCCGTGGGTGCCGTGGGTGCAGGGGCTTGTGGTGGCTCCTACGAGGGAGCTTGTGAGGCAGGTGGCGGGGGTCGTGAAGGGGATTTTGAATTTTGAGGGGGGAGGGCTGAGGGGGGATTCCGCTTACGCGTCATCACGGGGCTGTAATAGCGGGGAGGGGGTAAATCGGCGTCCTGCGGACGCCTGTGTGGGGGAGGATGGGACGCGGTTGGGAGCTGCGGGTATTGTGGGTAGTGGGGAGGGGACGCGAGGTGCGGGTGCCTGTGTGGGCGGGGTGAGGTGTGTGTGCCTGTATGGGGGACATGATATGCGGACGGAGGTGGGTGAGCTTGAGGGGGCTATGGCTGCGGGGATGGCTGTGGTGGTCGTGGCTACGCCGGGGAGGCTTGTGGACCATATGAACCGGCGGACGGTGGATCTGTCGGGGGTGAGGTGTGTGGTGGTGGATGAGTTTGACAAGTGTCTGGAGATGGGTTTTCAGGAGGAGATGGGGAGGATTTTGAATTTTGAGGATGGGGAGGATAGAGCAAATGGGCCCAATAGGGCGAATGGGGCTGATAGGACTAATTGGGGTGATGGGGGTGATGGTGTGGGCAGGCGGCGGGCGGCGAGGGTGCCGGCGGGGGCGTGTGTGGTGCTGACTTCGGCTACGAGGGGGATGGCGCTGCCGGGGTTTGTGGGTGATGTGGGGCGGTATCGGCGGTATGAGTATGGGGAGGGTGAGACGTCGCCTGCGGGGGAGGTGGTGGTGACGGAGGTTGTGTCGCCGTCGCGTGATAAGCCGGATACGCTGGAGGGGGTGCTGCGGAGTCTGGATAACGGGCGGGTGATGGTGTTTGTGAATCATCGTGAGAGTGCGGAGCGGGTGTATGGGGTGCTGAAGGGTAGGGGGTGGCCTGTGGTATTGTATCACGGGGGGCTGGATCAGCAGCAGCGGCGTGTGGCTGTGGAGCTGCTGACCAACGGGTCGGCGCCGGTGATGGTGGCTACGGATCTGGCGGCGAGGGGGCTGGATATAGAGGGGGTGGAGGCTGTTGTGCATTATCATGTGCCGGTGGATGCGGAGACGTGGACGCACCGCAACGGGAGGACGGGACGTCAGGGCGCTGCGGGGAGGGTGTTTGTGATTTTGAATTCTGAGGGGGGAATGGGGAAAGAGGGTGATGGGGCCAATAGGGCCAATAGGGGTGATAGGGCCGATGGGGTTGTGGGGGTGGAGGAGTTTTTGAGGGATGGGGTTATGTATGGGGGGAGGGTTACGGAGCTTGGGGTGTCGGGGGATCCTATACGGGCTGTGTGGGTGACGCTGTATATCAATGCGGGGAGGAAGGAGAAGATTTCGAAGGGGGATGTGGCGGGGTATGTGATGCAGAAGGGGGGGCTGGACCGTGGTGAGGTGGGGAGGATTGCGGTGGAGGATCATTATGCGTTGGCGGCTGTGCCTGTGGGGAGGGGTGCGGAGCTTGCGCGTGTGCTTTCGGGGGAGAAGATTAAGGGGAGGAGGGTGAAGGTTTCGGTAATTAGTAATTAGTAATTAGTAATTAGGAATTGCGCCGGACTGTTTGCCCGGCGCAATTTTTTTTGAGTTATCGGGATTAATCGGGAATTATCGAGATTAATCGGGATTTATTGGGATTAATCGAGAGTTATCGAGAGTTATCGGGATTAATCGGGGGATTTATCTTGATTAATCGGGATTAGGTGGTTGTTGTTGTTTTATTGGAGGCCGGAGGTTGTTACGGCGCGGTCGATTTTTGCTACGAGGCCCTGGAGGACTTTGCCGGGGCCGAGCTCTGTGAAGTCGGTGGCACCGTCGGCTATCATGTTTTTGACGGTCTGTGTCCAGCGTACGGGTGCGGTGAGCTGTGCCACGAGGTTGGTTTTGATTTCGGCGGGGTCGGTGTGGGGACGTGCGTCGACGTTCTGATAGACGGGGCATACGGGGGTGTGTATGTCGGTGGCTTCGATGGCTTTGGCGAGCTCGGCGCGTGCGGGTTCCATGCAGGGTGAGTGGAATGCGCCGCCTACTTTGAGGCGGAGTGCGCGTTTGGCTCCTGCGGCGAGAAGGCGTTCGCATGCGGTGTCGATGGCTTCGATTTCGCCGGAGATGACGATCTGTCCGGGGCAGTTGTAGTTGGCGCATACGACGGTGCCGGGAATTTCGGCGCAGATCTGCTCGACGGTTTCGTCGGGGAGTGCGAGTACGGCTGCCATTGTGGAGGGGTTGAGCTCGCATGCTTTCTGCATGGCGTGTGCGCGGGCTGCGACGAGGCGGAGGCCGTCTTCAAATGCCATTGCTCCGGCTGCGACGAGTGCGGAGAATTCGCCGAGGGAGTGGCCGGCTACCATGTCGGGGTTGAAGTCGGGGCCGAGTGTCTTGGCGAGGATTACGGAGTGGAGGAAGATGGCGGGCTGGGTGACGGAGGTCTGACGGAGGTCTTCGTCGGTGCCGTTGAACATGAGGTCGGTGATGCGGAAGCCGAGGATTTCGTTGGCTTTCTCAAACATGTCGCGGGCTACGGGGTTGTTGTCGTAGAGGTCTTTGCCCATGCCTACGAACTGGGCGCCCTGCCCGGGGAATACAAATGCTTTCATTTTTAATTGTTTTTTTTGGTTGGGACAAAGGTACGAAATTTTTTGGAGTATTCAGTCAATTGGCATTAGTAATTAGTAATCGGGTGGCGGGGACCTCCGCTTACGCGTCGGCACGGGGCTTGGATAGCTTTTTTAGGTGAAATGATGGTAATTTATGTGAAAATTTGTAACTTTGCAGTCGCAACCGGGTTGAGTGTTGTAAATCGGCGTCCTGCGGACGCCATTACTGAGGGTGGTTGCAGCCCCGCACGCCTTGCTGCGCTTCGGCGTACGGGGTTACGAATAATCGGCGTCCTGCGGACGCCTGCGGGGGCGAGTGGGGGTAACGGACGCCTGCGGGGCAATGGAGCGGGGTGTCGGGGGCAATGGGGCTGGGTATCGGGGGCAATGGGGCGGGTGTCGGGGGCAATGGGGCTGGGTGTCGGCGAGAGCCGACGGGTTATGTATTGTATGTAAGGTAAAAAAGTAAATTTTGTTTATTTATGAAGATTAACGGTGCAATTGATTTCAGGCCGAAGATTTTGTCGAGCCTGAAGGGGTATGATGCTTCGCGGTTGCGTGCGGACGTGATTGCGGGCGTGGTTGTGGGTATTGTGGCGCTGCCGCTGGCTATCGCTTTCGGTATTGCGTCGGGTGTGAGTCCTACAATCGGTCTGATTACGGCTATCATCGGTGGTTTCTTAGTGTCGGCATTGGGCGGATGCTCGGTGCAGATCGGGGGGCCTACGGGTGCGTTTATCGTGATTGTGGCGAATATCATCGCTACTTACGGGCTTGAGGGTCTGGCCATCGCTACGTTTATGGCGGGGTTGATTCTGGTGCTGATGGGGGTGTTCAAGCTTGGCACGGTGATCAAGTTTATTCCGTATCCGATTGTGGTGGGATTTACGGCGGGTATCGCGGTGACGATTTTCTCGACGCAGATGAATGACTTTTTCGGGTTGGGTATCAAGGGGCTGCCGAGTGAGTTCCTGCCTAAATGGGGTGAGTATTTCCGCAATATCGGGAGTATAGACTGGGCTACGCTCGGAGTGGGTGTGGTGTCGCTCGGTATCATGATCGTGACGCCTAAGATTTCGAAGAAGCTGCCCGGGGCGCTGATTGCCATTATCATTGCTACGGTGGGGCTCTGGGCGCTCGGTATGGTGACTGATGCGTTTGATGGTGTGGCTACGATCGGAAGCCGTTTCGGGGAGATGTCGACGGATATTCCTACGCCTCACGGGTTCAAGCTGGACATGGCTACCATCAACCTGCTGCTGCCGTCGGCGTTCACGATTGCGGTATTGGGTGCGATAGAGTCGCTGCTTTCGGCTACGGTGGCTGACGGTGTGACGGGTTCGAGGACGAATTCGAACACGGAGCTTATCGGGCAGGGTGTTGCTAATGTGGTGGTGCCGCTGTTCGGCGGTATTCCCGTGACGGGAGCGATAGCGCGCACGATGACGAATATCACGAACGGTGGCCGCACTCCGGTGGCGGGTATCATTCATGCGGCCGTGCTGCTGCTTATATTCCTGTTTCTTATGCCGCTTATCAATATGATACCGATGGCGTGCCTTGCTGCTGTGCTTATCATGGTGTCATATAATATGAGCGGGTGGAGGACTATCGTGCATATCTTCAAGGCTCCGAAGAGCGATATTTCGGTGCTGGTGGTTACGTTTATCCTGACGGTGATTTTCGACCTTACGATTGCCATCGAGATAGGGTTGCTTCTTGCGGTGGTGCTTTTCCTGCGCCGTGTGATGCAGAATTCGGAAATCAAGGTTTATTCGGAGCAGCTTGATGTGGCCGAGGGCACTGATTCGGACAATCACGAGGTGCTTGACGTGGCGAAGGGTGTGTCGATCTATGAGATTGACGGACCGTTCTTCTTCGGTATCGCGACGAAGTTTGACGAGCTGATGCGTACGAGCCTGGCGGATAAGCCGTTGGTGAGAATCATACGTATGCGTAAGGTGTCGTTTATCGATGCTACGGGTCTGCACAACCTTGAGGCGCTTGTGGCGTCGTCGGAGGCCGAGGGGATAGAGGTGGTGCTGTCGGGCGTGCATGACAATGTGCGCCAGACGCTTGAGCATGCCGGCTTCGACAAGCTGCTGCCGAGGGAGCGCGTGTGCGACCATATCACGAAGGCTGTAGCGATGGCCAACAGTATAGTGGCCGGGAAAAAATAAAAAAAATCGGGGAAAAGCGAAAAATATTTGAAAAAATATTTGCAGATGAAAAAAAATGCTTAACTTTGCAAAGTTTTTGAAGCACAAATTATTGTTTTATTATTTAATTCTTAAGAAAAAATGAAAAAAGTATTTTTGTCACTCGCTGTACTTGCTTCTGTAGCAATGGTATCTTGCAACAAGAAAGCTGCTTCTGAAGGTGAAAACGCTGAAGCTGCTAACGATTCAGTAGCTGCTACTGAAGCTGTTGTAGCTGAGGAAACAGTTGTTGTTGAGAACGATTCAATCGCAAATGATTCAATCGCAGCAAACGACTCTATCGCAAAATAATTGAAGTATAGCGATTTTAAAACAGCATAAAAGCGGCCGCACTATGGTGCAGCCGCTTTTTTTATTTTGAAGGGGGGCGATAAGGAGTTTAAGGTCATTAAGTGATGATAGGAGTATGGGTGATGGGGTAGTGGGGTGAGGGAATTTTTTTCGGCGGGGAGAGTGAGTGTGCTATTTTTGAGCTGAGGGAAAACAAATAAATGTATTGATATGTTTTTTTTACAAATACGGTCTTATTTTTTTGAGGCCTACCTGTGATATTTACGTTTCTAAAATTTATTGATATGTTTTCACAAAAGCGCGGGCATATGCTGCATGGCGTGCTGCTTATAGCTCTATTCTCGTGTGCTGCTTTCTATATCGGGAGCGCGAAGGTGTTTACTACGCTGTCAATCAGTCCGTTGATTATCGGTATTATTTTGGGTATGATTTATGCCAATCTGCTGCGGATGCATCTGCCGGAGACGTGGGTGCCGGGCATACAGTTCTGCTCGAAGCGGTTGCTGCGTATAGGTATCATACTGTACGGGTTCAGGCTTACGTTTCAGGATATCGCGGCTGTGGGGGTGGCGGGGATAACAGTCGATGCCATAATCGTGACTGTGACGATAATCGGGGGATATTTCTTCGGAAGCCGTGTGCTGAAGATGGATAAGGATACGGCGATGCTTACGTCGGTGGGGAGCGGTGTGTGTGGCGCGGCGGCTGTGCTCGGTGCCGAGGCTACGATGCGTTCGAAGCCGTACAAGACGGCTGTGGCTGTGGCTACGGTGGTGATATTCGGCACGGTGGCGATGTTTGTGTATCCGGCGGCTTACCGGTCGGGTGTGCTTGACCTTACGCCGACGGAGATGGGCATATTCGGAGGGTCGACGCTGCATGAGGTGGCTCACGCTGTTGGCGCCGGCAATGCGTTGGGCGACGATATTGCATCTACGACGGTGATTGTGAAGATGATACGCGTGATGATGCTTGTGCCGGTGCTGTTGCTGCTCGGTGTGTGGGCGGCGCGCAGGGCACGCGGCGAGGCAGGTGCCGAGGGTGGCAAAGGCAAGGTTGCTGTGCCGTGGTTTGCGTTCGGGTTCTTAGCTGTGATAGGGCTTAATTCGCTGTCGGTGTATCTCAATACGCTGCCGACGCCGTTGGGCATACCTTCGTGGGGGAGCGATCTGATTAATTATGTGGATACGTTCCTGCTGACGATGGCTATGGTGGCACTGGGCGCTGAGACGAGTTTCGACAAGTTCAAGAAGGCGGGTGCGAAGCCGTTTGTTCTCGCGGGGGTGTTGTTTGTGTGGCTTATCGGCGGCGGGTATGTGCTGGCGAAGTATCTGGCTCCGGCGCTGATGTAGGCTAAAATAGCTATAATATAAAGCCGCGCTTGCTTTTTGGGCAGGCGCGGCTTGCTTTTTTATTGTTGTCGTTTTCAGTGTCAGTCGGCGATGAGGTTGTGGCCTGTCATCTCGGCGGGCTGGGGGAGTCCCATTATGTGGAGGATTGTGGGGGCTACGTCGGCGAGGATACCGTTGGCAATCTTGGCGTTGCGGTCGGCTGTGACGTAGACGCAGGGCACGGGGTTGAGGGAGTGGGCCGTGTTGGGGGTGCCGTCGGGGTTGATGGCGTTGTCGGCGTTGCCGTGGTCGGCGATGATTATTGCTTCGTAGCCGGCGGCTTTGGCGGCCTCAATTGTGTCGTGAACGCATTGGTCGACGGCCTTCACCGCTTTCTGGATTGCCTCGTAGACACCGGTGTGGCCTACCATGTCGCCGTTGGCGAAGTTGACTACGATGAAGTCGAATTTCTCGGAACGGATAGCGTCGACGAGCTTGTCCTTGACCTCGAATGCGCTCATCTCGGGCTGGAGGTCGTAGGTGGCTACCTTGGGAGAGGCAACGAGGATGCGTTCTTCGCCTTCGTAGGGAGCTTCACGGCCGCCGTTGAAGAAGAAGGTAACGTGGGCGTATTTCTCGGTCTCGGCGATGTGGAGCTGCTTTTTGCCGAGCGAGGAGAGGTATTCGCCGAGGGTGTTGTCGACGTTCTCCTTGTCGAAGAGGATGTGTACGCCGGTGAATGATGCGTCGTAGGGGGTCATGCAGTAGTATTGCAGGCCGGGGATTGTATGCATGCCTTCTTCGGGCATGTCGTGCTGGGTGAGGACGATGGTGAGCTCTTTGGCGCGGTCGTTGCGGTAGTTGAAGAAGATTACCGCGTCGCCTTCCTTGATGGTGCCGTCGACGTTGGCGTTGTTGATGGGCTTGATGAACTCGTCGGTCACGTCGGCGTCGTAGGAATCCTGCATGGCTTTTACCATGTCGGTAGCCTGTGTGCCTTCACCGTTGACGAGGAGGTCGTAGGCCACTTTGACGCGGTCCCAGCGTTTGTCGCGGTCCATGGCGTAGTAACGGCCTATGATGGAGGCGATTGTGCCGGCTGACTTTTCGGTATGGGCCTGAAGCTGCTCGATGAAGCCCTTGCCCGAACGGGGGTCGGTGTCACGGCCGTCCATGAAGCAGTGGATGTATACTTTTTCGAGACCGTACTGCTTTGCGATGTCGCAGAGGGCAAAGAGATGGTCGAGCGAAGAGTGGACGCCTCCGTCGGAGGTAAGACCCATGAAGTGGAGCGCCTTGCCTGAGTTTTTGGCGTAGGTGAACGCTTCCTTTATCTGCGGGTTGTCGAGGATGGAGCCGTCTTTGATGGCCTTGTTGATTTTCACGAGGTCCTGATAGAGTACGCGGCCGGCACCGATGTTGAGGTGTCCGACCTCGGAGTTGCCCATCTGTCCGTCGGGGAGACCGACGTTCTCGCCGCTTGCCTGCAGCTCGGAGTTGGGATAGTCTTTGACAAGAGAGTCCCAGTAGGGGGTGGGAGTCGAGAAAATAGCGTCGCTTTTTGAGTGGTTGCCGATGCCCCATCCGTCGAGAATCATCAGCAGTGCTTTCTTTGCCATAATATTATGTTGTTTAGTTAGAATTTTGGTTACAAAGGTACGAAATAATTTTGAATTTTGGATTTTGAATTTTGAATGTAAGTGGCTGCGAGGCATTGTCGCCTGCGCAAAAGGGAGGAGCCGATGTGACTCCTCCCTTCACGTTTCAACTATTTATTTATGAGAGCCTAAATATCCAGTATCACTACTCGATAAAAAGGACGAGGGATGCTGTTTAAGTAGTCGGTCCCGGGTCGGGAAAACCGCGTCGGCAGTTGCCCGCTCTCGTTTCCCGGGGTTTATAATAATAACAAGCCTGAGGGTATAAGGGTGGGGGAAAATCAGCTAAAAGGTATTAAAGTATGTTAGAGAAAAGGCCGTGGAAATGTTAATGGGGCTGTTTTGTGTTAAAATCGGCATAAAATGCGTCTCCTCGGGGTGTGAGGGTGCCTTCGTCGACGAGTGAGCGGACGAGATTGATGACAGTCGTGGCGGGTGCGCCGAGTATTGAAACGAGCGGGTCGATGGCGATGCCCGAGGGCTGTGAGGCGAGGGCTATGACGCGCTGACGCATCGCGGTGTTGCCGGCATTGCGTGATGAGCATCTCATGGCGCGGCATACGTCGCATTTGCCGCATGGTTCTGCTGCAGTCTCGCCGAAATAGCGGAGCATGCCGGCGACGCGACATTCGTCGTTGCTGAATGCAAAACGGCGCACGGCTGCGAGACGGAGCGCCGCATGGCGGCGCCGGTCCTCATAGACGGCACGTGGGAAAATCAGATGCTGCGGTTCCTCGCGCGAAGTGGTGAACATGATGTAGGGCGACGTGCGGCGCGGGACGTAGTGGAGCACATGCATGCGCGACAGGAGCAGGAGGTTGTCGTAGACGGCCTGCTCGGTGACGGAGAGGCGGCGTGCGATGACCGGTTCGCTGATGTATTCGTAGTCGGCGAATATGCCGGTCGAGGTGCGCAGGAGCGCCTGAAGCACGGCGTCGGCGGTGTCGGGAAGCTCGAGGTCGTAGAGCTCGTGGCGCTGCATGAGCACCATGACGCGTGAACGGGTGGTCACCTCGTCGGAGTATTCGATATAGCCGGCCTGCGAGAGTATGCGCAAGGCGGGGTCGACCACGCGGGGATGGAAATGAAAACGCGTGCAGAAGAGCGGGAGGTTGAATTCGAACACCTTGTTGTAGCCTTCGCCTACGGCCACGTTGAGGAAATTGCACGTAAGCTCGTAGATGCGGCGTATGGTGTCCTTGTCGGGGAAGGCTTCGGATAGCCGTCGCGAGAGCGTAGCCTTGTCGTGGCGGCATGTGAGGAGCACGGCAAAAGAGGGGAGGCCGTCGCGTCCGGCACGTCCCGCTTCCTGATAATACTCTTCGAGCGAGGGTGGGATGTCGTAGTGGATGACCAGGCGGACGTCGGGCTTGTCGATGCCCATGCCGAATGCGTTGGTGGCCACGATGACACGCGTAGTGCCGGCTTTCCATGCGTTCTGGCGCTCCTGCTTGTCCTCGGGCATGAGTCCGGCGTGGTAGGCGGCGGCCGGTATGCCTGCGGCGAGAAGCATTTCGGCCAGTTCGCGGGTACGGCGGCGCGAGCGCACGTAGACGATGGCCGTTCCGGGCACTTTGTTGAGTATGTCGATGATTTTGCCCTCCTTGTAGTCGGTGTCGCGCACGATATATGAGATATTGTCGCGTGTGAAGCTGCGGCGGAATATGGCCGGCGATTTCATCAGCAGGCGCGAGGCGATGTCGTCGATTACTTCGGGTGTGGCCGAGGCCGTGAGCGCGAGTACAGGCACGGTGGGGAACATCTGCCTGAGCGTGGCGATGCGCAGATACGAGGGGCGGAAGTCGTAGCCCCACTGCGATATGCAGTGCGCCTCGTCGACCACGATGAGGCTTATGTCGAACAGCCGCAATGAGTCGGAGAAAGAGGGTGACTGCAGTTTCTCGGGGGAGATGTAGAGCAGCTGCGCCTTGCGCAGACGGCAGCGGTCGAGGGCGAGATTGATTTCGCGGAGCGTGAGGCCGGAATGGAGATATACGGCGCGTATGCCTACGGCGTTGAGGTTGTCGACCTGGTCCTTCATCAGCGAGATGAGCGGGGTGACGACGACCGTGATGCCCGGCAGGAGCATGGCGGGCACCTGGAATGTGACCGACTTGCCCCCTCCGGTGGGGAGCAGCCCGATAGTGTCGCGGCCCGAGAGAACGGAGTCTATGATGTCGCGCTGGAGCGGACGGAACGAGTCGTAGCCCCAGTAGCGGCGCAGTATATCCTCGGGAGCGCACTGCTGCCGTGCGCCGTTGCAGGTGCCGGATGATTCGTGAGTGTCCGGCATCATTTACAGGGATGTATGCCCTTGACCTGAAGCTGAATGTTGTCGGAGGCGTTGCGGTGCTTGTTCTCCTCGATGGTGTAGCAGATGTCGAACGGCTTTCCGGCATGGATATGGTCGAAGTGCTCGGCAAGGTTGAACGCGATGCCGTTGAACACCTTTCCCGAGGTGTCGTCGACGAGTTCGAGCTTGATGTGCTCTAACTGCTTGCCTACGAGCTTGCTCGTGCCGAAGTCGGTGACGCGTCGCGTGCAGAACACCGGTTTCTGGTTGCCGGGCCCGAACGGATTGAAGCGTTTGAGCAGTGAGAGCAGGCGCGGAGTGATGTCGGCGAATGTGATGAACGTGTCGATGTCGAGCTGCGGGGTGAGCTGTGTGGTGGTTATGTTCTTTGCCACATACTCCTCGAAGCGGCGTGTGAACTCGGGTATATTCTCCTCTTTGAGCGAGAGTCCGACGGCGTAGGTGTGGCCGCCGAAATTCTCGAGCAGGTCGCGTGCGGCGTCGACGGCTTTGTAGATGTCGAAACCCTGTACGGAGCGTGACGAGCCGGTGGCAAGGCCGTTGGAATGCGTGAGCACGACAGCCGGCTTGTAGTAGATTTCGGTAAGGCGTGATGCCACGATACCGATGATGCCGCGGTGCCATTCCTTGTTGTAGATGACTATCGACTTTTTGTGGGAATGCAGTTCGTCGCGCGAACTGAGTATGGCGTTCGCCTCCTCGGTGATGCGTTTGTCGAGCTCCTTGCGGTCCTTGTTGTACTGGTCGATGGCCTTCGCCTTTTCGAGAGCTTCGGCGGCGTCGCGTGCCACGAGCAGGTCGACCGCTTCGCGGCCGCTCTGCATGCGTCCGGAAGCGTTGATGCGCGGTCCGATTTTGAAAATAACGTCGGATATGGTGATTTCGTGTCCGGTGAGGCCGCTGGTGCGCAGTATCGCGCGCAGGCCCATGTTGGGGTTGGAGTTGATGCGTCGCAGTCCGTGGTATGTGAGGATGCGGTTTTCGCCTGTCATCGGCACGATGTCGGCGGCAATGCTTACGGCGACAAGGTCAAGCATCCCTTCGAGGTCGATGGGGTTTATGCCGTTGGACATCGAGAATCCCTGCATGAACTTATAGCCTACGCCGCATCCCGACAGGTGGGGGTAGGGGTATGTGGAGTCCTCGAGTTTAGGGTTGAGGATTGCGACAGCCGGCGGGAGTTCGTCGTCGGGCACGTGGTGGTCGCATATTATGAAATCGATGCCGAGTGATGCGGCATATTTTATTTCCTCGATAGCCTTTATTCCGCAGTCAAGGATTATGACGAGCTTCACCCCCTGCTGGTTGAATTCGTCGATGACGCGTCGCGATATTCCATATCCCTCGTCGTAGCGGGTCGGAATATAGTAGTCGATGTTGGAGTAGTAGTTCAGGAGATATTTGTAGACGAGCGACACGGCAGTGGTGCCGTCGACGTCATAGTCTCCGTAGACCATAATGCGTTGCTTGCTCCCCATGGCACGGTTGAGACGAGCCACTGCGAGGTCCATCTGGGGCATCAGGAAAGGGTCGTGCAAGTCGCGTAAAGAGGGGCTGAAAAACTGCTCGGCCTCCTTCACTGACGTCACTCCTCTCTGTACCAGGAGCTCACAAATGGCTGGTGTGTCGGCATAACGCTTTGCCAACGCGGTCTCCATTTTCTGTTCTTCGGGTGTCAAGGGTAAGTAATTCCATTTACTTATCATTTATGTTGTTTTTTTTATTATCATGGCAGGGGCGTCACAGCGGAATGTATACGCCGAATCCCGTGACCGGTATGCTCGCCTGGAGTGTCGCGGGTGGAGAGAAATCAAGTGGCCTGCGGGGAGGGAACCGGCTCCTGTGAAGTAAATCAGATATAAATTACGATAAGCAAAGGGGAGCCATGTGCCTCAGCATCCCGGTGTGAAGTCGGAGAGATACCGGTGGAAGCTGAGGGTACTATTATGCCACTATCACGCAAATTTACATAAAATATTCCGATTTATGAGCGAATCTTTTATGATTTGGACGCGAATTTGTATAAAATAGTGTTAAATATTTAAAAATGCAACGGGTCAGGCTTGGGGCTTTTGTGCCACGTGGTTGATGTGCACATCCATCTGTGGAAATGGGAAATTGATGCCATGCGACGGCAATTCGTTGTATATCCGCTCGTTGTAGTCGTAGAACACGGCCCAGTAGTTGGCGCTTTCCACCCATGCGCGTACCTGTAGCTGCACGCTTGAGTCGGCAAGCTGGTTGACTACGACCGACGGGTCGCGGGTGACGCGCGGTTTGAGCGCTTTTATGTTGTGGTCGCGCGCTTCCTGCCAGCGGTCGAGGGCTTCCTTCACCTTGTCCTTACGCGAAAAAATACGGCGAAAGAAGCCGGGTTTATGCGGTTCGGGCAAGATGTCGGCCGTGGTGGCCTGCGGGTCATCGGTGTCTTCAAGAAGGTGAAGTTCGTCGGCCGATTCGCGTATGATGCGGTGGTCGTCGGAGAACATGTCGAGTATGGCTTTGCGGGCTGTTTCAACGGAGTCGCCGTAGGATATTGACACGTCCCATGCCACGCGGCGGTATTCCTCGCGCGACCAGTTGTTGACGCTTGAGGTCGACAGGCCGCCGTTGGGTATGATGATGGCCTTGTTGTCGTAGGTGGTGATAACGGTGTGGAATATCTGTATCTCGCGTACGGTGCCGGCATATCCCTGGGCCTCGATGTAGTCGCCAACTTTGTAAGGCTTGAGCAGGAGTATGAGTACGCCGCCGGCAAAGTTCTGCAGCGTGCCGCTCAAGGCCATACCGATGGCCACGCCGGCCGAGGCGAAGAGTGCCAGGAACGAGCTCGTTTCTATACCGAGTATGCCTATTACGGTTATAATCAGTATGAAGTAGAGTACAATCTTGACAAAACTGAGAATGAATGTGGTGAGTGAGTTGTCGACCTGCCGGCGCACGAGCACAGAGGCAATCAGGCGGTATATGCGCCGTATGATGAATTTGCCGATGTAGAACACGGCGATGGCAATGGCCACGTCGATGGCAAAATTGACAAGGCGCTCCGAGAGGTCGCTGATGAAGTCGTTGAACGAAAAGTTCTTCAGTTGCTCGATGCCTTCGCTCATGTCGATGCCTTTGACGGGGTTGGTGCCGACTAAATCGTTTTGAGTCTGAAACATAGTGGGATGTATGGTTGATACGTTATCTGCTGAGCGCCGAGGCTACGTCGGCGGCCCATTGCAGGTTGTCGTAGTTGTAGCTGTCGTCGTCGGAATAATCGGGAATACGAGTCGACAGCCCGGAGTGATGCGTTAGCGGCAACACGTTCCATATCCGTGGTGTGGATGCCTTGAAGATGACAGTGTTGTCAAGCGCGTTGTCGAACCCGGCTTTAAGTCCGGGGTGCTGCGACGCAAGGTCGCCGACGTATTGACCGAAATCAAAAAGATAACATTTGTAGGTCATGAATTGTTGTGGGGCGAAGCCGTCGGATGTGACGTTGTTGGCCTCATACACGGCCCGGGTAGCTTCGGCAAGCGCTTCGAGGCCGGCTGTGTCGATTACGGAAATGGTGCAGGTGCGGTTCTGTCCCGACATGGCATTGTAGAAATCGAAAGTAGCGCGTGCCGCGCCTGCGAGGTCGGCATCGGCCTTGAGCAGATAGCGCAACGTCTCGTCATAGGGCATGCCCGAAGCGGGCAGCTCGGTTGACGAGGCTACAATGCGGCTGGCGCAGTCGCGAAGCTCGTAGGCCACCTCGACGCCGGCCATGTAGCAGCAGTCGAAGTAGATATAGTCAAAGCCTTTGCCGCGAAGCGTCGTCGCGAGGGTGGTGACGTTCATGTAGCGGCCGCCGTCGTCGCCGAACGACAGCGGTATCATTTCACCTTCGCTCCGTGCATTTGGCCGAGCTGGCTGTTCCATCCCGTTTTCAATCCATCCGCTGCCGTGGCTCCAGAGTATTATGCCGTAGCGCGAGGCCGGTGCGTAGCGGCGGAAATCGTCGATGACACGGCTCATGCGTGCCGATGAAACCGATGAGGCTGATTTGTCGTAGGTGGCGACGATACGTTCGCCATAGGCGGTTATCTCCTTGAGTACCGGGGCGGCATTACGGGCGTGATGGTAGACGAAGAGGCGGGAGTGGCCGAAATCGCCCTGCCTGGCGGCAATCGCCATCTCGTTGAGGTCGTCGGTGTCGTAATGTGCGGCGCCGAGCGAATTGTTGGCGGCCATGTAGACAAGTACGGCGCGCGGACATTCGGGGGCGGGACTGTCCTCATGGTCGGAACATCCTGTCAGCATCATGACCGGAACAACCAGAAACAATATTTTTAATATCAGAATTTTCATAGTATTGCAAAGATAGTGAAAATATCCGATACCCGAAAAAAACATGCCGCCCGACAGGGAGATTGAAATCGCCCGCCGCTACCCTTAGGTGCCGCATTTTGTTGCGGGAATGGAAAAAAAGTTGTAACTTCGCGGCGGAAACCCAATCATCACGTTCAGCAACGCATGGTAATATTTTTCAAAAAAGGGACCGGCTTAATCTACGGTATTGAGACCGATCATCGCTTCAACGAGCAAGAGATTGAGCGCCTTACTTGGCTGCTCTCGGGTGCAAAACCCTTGTCGTCAACTTCAGTAAAAGGTGTGTATCGCGGACCGCGAAAGGAGATGATAACCCCCTGGAGCACAAACGCAGTAGAAATCACCCAGAATATGGGCTTGAGCGGCATCACGCGTATCGAACAGTTCGTCAGGACGGAACCTGACGCCGACTACGACCGGATGCTCTACCGCATATACGACGGCATCAATTCGCATGTGTTCGATACCAACCGCAAGCCTGACGAGGTGGTATATATCGACGATATACGGGAATACAACAAGGCTGAAGGCCTCGCCCTGTCGCCCGACGAGGAGCAGTACCTCGACGAGCTGGCCAAAAAACTCGGCCGCAAACTGACCGACAGCGAGGTTTTCGGATTCTCGCAGGTCAACTCGGAGCACTGCCGTCACAAGATATTCAACGGCACGTTCGTCATCGACGGCGAGGAGAAACCCCTTTCGCTTTTCAAATTAATCAAGAAGACATCGCAGGAAAACAAGAACGCCCTCGTGTCGGCCTATAAGGACAACGTGGCGTTTGTTAAGGGTCCGAAGGTCGAGCAGTTCTCGCCCGAGCACCCCGACCGTCCCGACTATTTCCGCGTAAAAGACATAGACACCGTAATATCACTCAAGGCCGAGACCCACAACTTCCCCACTACGGTCGAGCCGTTCAACGGTGCAGCTACCGGTACCGGAGGTGAAATCCGCGACCGTCTCGGCGGCGGTAAGGCTTCGCTGCCTATCGCCGGAACGGCTGTCTATATGACATCATATCCCCGTCTCAGCCCCGAACACCGCTATGAACTCATGATGAATCCGCGTGTGTGGCTCTACCAGACACCGGCCGACATCCTTATCAAAGCATCAAACGGTGCCTCGGATTTCGGCAACAAGTTCGGTCAGCCGCTCATCTGCGGTTCGCTCCTGACGTTCGAGCACGAAGAGGAGGGTCGCTTCTACGCCTATGACAAGGTAATTATGCTTGCAGGCGGTGTTGGCTTCGCTGCCAAGAAAGACGCCATCAAAGGCGTGCCCGGAGCAGGCGAGAAAGTAGTGGTGATGGGCGGTGACAACTACCGTATCGGTATGGGCGGCGGTGCAGTGTCGTCGGTCGAGACCGGTCAGTATGCCAACGCCATTGAGCTCAACGCCGTGCAGCGTGCCAACCCCGAGATGCAGAAGCGTGTGGCCAACGTAATCCGCGCTCTCGCCGAGGATGACGTGAACCCCATCATCTCAATCCACGACCACGGTGCAGGCGGCCATCTCAACGCCCTGTCGGAACTCGTCGAGGCTACCGGCGGCCACATCGACCTCGATGCCCTCCCCGTAGGCGACAAGACGCTGTCGGCCAAGGAGATTGTCGGCAACGAGAGCCAGGAGCGCATGGGCTTCGTAATCAATGCCAAAGATATACCCTACGTGGAGCGCATAGCGCAGCGCGAACGCGCACCCCTTTACGTCGTAGGAGAAACCACCGACGACAACCGTTTCGTATTTGAGGACAAAGATGGCAACCGTCCCATCGACCTCGCTATGGAGGATATGTTCGGCAACTCGCCCAAGACGATAATGCGCGACAATACCGTAGAGCGCACATATACAGCAGCCGAGACCGACGAAAGCCATATCGAGGAGTATCTACGCGGAGTGCTTTCGCTTGAGGCCGTGGCCTGCAAGGACTGGCTTACCAACAAAGTGGACCGTTCGGTCACCGGCAAGGTGGCGCGCCAGCAGTGCCAGGGTGAAATCCAGCTGCCGCTGAGCGACTGCGGCGTCGTGGCGCTCGACTACAACGGACATGCCGGTATCGCCACTTCAATCGGTCACGCCCCGCAGGTGGCGCTTGCCGACTCGGCCAAAGGCTCGGTGATGGCAATCGCTGAATCCCTTACCAACATCGCCGGAGCAAATCTGGCCAAGGGATTGAAATCAGTATCGCTGTCGGCCAACTGGATGTGGCCCTGCAAGAATGAAGGAGAGGACGCCGCTCTCTACCGTGCTGTCGAGGCTTGTTCCGACTTCGCTTGCTCGCTCGGCATCAATATTCCTACCGGAAAAGACTCATTGTCGATGACACAGAAATACGGTGAAAACAAAGTGTACGCGCCCGGCACGGTGATTATTTCGGCGGCCGGCGAGGTGGCCGATGTGCGCCGCACGCTTTCTCCCGTGCTTTCGCCGCGTGTTTCGACATTATATTATATAGATTTCTCGTCGGATGCATTGCGTCTGGGCGGTTCGGCACTATATCAGTCGCTCAACAAAGTCGGTTCCGACGCTCCGACCGTGACTGACCCTGCAAAATTCGCCGCGGCTTTCGAGGCCATGCAGAAACTCGTGAAGCAGCGCAAACTGCTTGCCGCTCACGACGTATCGGCCGGAGGTCTTGTGACGACGCTTCTCGAGATGACTTTCGCCAACACCGACGGCGGTGTGTTCTTCCACACTACCGGTTTCAAGATGTACGGCGAGGAAGACCTCGTCAAGATACTGTTTGCCGAGAATCCCGCAATGGTAATCCAGGTCGACGACAAGAAGAAAGCCGCCGTGGAGAAGATACTCGACGATGCCGGCGTGAAATATTTCCCCATCGGTTATCCCACCGACGAGCGCACCGTAATGATAGAGCACGGCGAGAAGGAGCTGCTCCTCGGCATAGACTATCTGCGCGACGTATGGTTCGAGACATCGTACTTGCTCGACCGAATGCAGAGCGGAGCAGAATGCGCGGCAATGCGTTTCGAGAACTACAAGAAGCAGCCTATACGCTACCGTATACCGGCTTCGTTCAAGGGCACTGTCGAGGCTCTCGGCCTTGACCGCCGCCACAAGGAACCGTTGAAAGCGCGTTGCGCCATCATCCGCGAGAAGGGTGTCAACTCCGAACGCGAGATGGCCTACTCGCTCTATATGGCAGGCTTCGAGGTGAAGGATGTGCACATGACCGACCTTATGTCGGGCCGCGAGACACTCGACGATGTCAACCTCATAGTGTTCTGCGGCGGATTTTCCAACTCCGACGTGCTCGGTTCGGCAAAAGGCTGGGCAGGCGGATTCAAGTGGAACGATAAGGCAAAAGAGACATTGCGCCGCTTCTTCGCCCGCGAGGACACGCTGTCGCTCGGTATCTGCAACGGCTGCCAGCTCATGATTGAGCTCAACCTCATAAATCCCGAGCATGAGAAACCGACCCGCATGGAGCACAACATATCGCACAAATTCGAGTCGCAGTTCCTCGGGGTCAAGATACCTCAGAACAATTCGGTCATGATGGGTTCGCTGTCGGGCATGAAGCTCGGTATATGGGCGGCCCACGGCGAAGGCAAATTCAATCTGCCCATGCCGTTGAGCGAATACAATATCGTGGCGCAGTACAACTATTCGGCTTATCCCGCCAACCCCAACGGTTCGCGTGCGGCGGTTGCCGGTATCGCGTCGAAAGACGGCCGTCATCTGGCCATGATGCCTCACCCCGAGCGCGCCATGTTCCCGTGGCAGTGCGGATATTATCCCGCCAACCGACGCAACGAGGAGGTGACGCCGTGGATCGAGATGTTTGTCAACGCCCGCAAGTGGATACTTGACAAAACGAAATAATAAAAAGCAATCGGCGCGGGCGGATGCATTGCAGATGCTCCGCTCGCGCTTGTCTTTCAAATAATAAAGTTTACCGATAGATACAACCGATGTCCGCTCACGGGGGCGTGGCGTCAATTAAAAGGAAAAATTATGGGAGGTTTTTTCGGCGTAGCTAAAAAGAAAGCATGCGTCAACGACTTGTTTTACGGCGTGGACTATAATTCCCACATGGGAACCAAACGTGCAGGTATAGTGACAGTGTCGCGCGACGGCATTTTCACCCGTTCGATACACAATATCGAAAACTCTTATTTCCGCACCAAGTTCGAGGGCGACCTCGACACATTTTCCGGCAACAGCGGGGTAGGGGTGATTTCGGATACCGACGCGCAGCCTATCATCATCAACTGCCGTCTCGGCAAGTTTGCCATTGTCACCGTGGCGCGTATCAACAATGTCGTGGAGCTTGAACGCGAACTTCTGCTTGACGGACAGCATTTCTGCGAGCACAGCTATGACATAGTCAACCCGACGGAGGTAGTGGCCACGCTGATATCGCAGGGCAAGGACCTTGTCGACGGCATCAACAACGTGTACCGTCGCGTGCAGGGCTCATGCTCGATGCTGCTGCTGTTTGACAACGGCGATGTCGTCGCCGCCCGCGACAAACTCGGCCGCACGCCGGTGATACTCGGCCGCCATATCGACGGAGGCGCCCGTGCGGTGACATCCGAGACGTGCGCATTCCCCAATCTCGGTTTCGAAATCGACCATAACCTCGGCCCGGGCGAGATAGTCCGCTTCAACGCCGACGGATTCACAACCCTGCAGCAGCCGCTCGACAAGATGCAGATATGCGCCTTCCTGTGGACCTACTACGGTTATCCCCCCTGCGAATACGAGCACCGCAATGTCGACGAGATGCGCTACTCTCTCGGCCTCGACATGGGCGAGCGCGACGAGACGGAAGTGGACTTCGTAAGCCCCGTGCCCGATTCAGGCATAGGCATGGCGCTCGGTTATGCCCAGGGCAAGGGCGTGCCCTATCTGCGCGGTATCGTCAAATATACTCCCACATGGCCCCGTTCGTTCACCCCGAGCACGCAGGAACGCCGCGAACTCGTGGCCAAGATGAAACTTATAGCCAACCGATCGCTTCTGAAGGGTAAGAAAGTGGCCTTCTGCGACGACTCCATAGTGCGCGGCACGCAGCTGCGCGACAATGTGAGCGACATACGTGAGGCAGGAGCTGAAGCGGTGCATGTGCGCATATCGTGTCCGCCGCTTATTTTCCCCTGCACGTTCCTCAATTTCACCAGCTCACGGAGCGAAATGGAGCTTATAACCCGTCGTGTGATAGCAGACCTCGAGGGGGGCCAGAACGCCAACCTCGACAAGTATGCCGACCATACCACCCCCGAATACGCAGCGATGGTGGAGCAGATACGCGTGCGTCTCGGCCTTGATTCGTTGCAATTCAATACAGTAGACGATATAGTCAACGCCATAGGACTGCCTAAGGAACGCATCTGTACGCACTGCTTCGACGGCTCGAGCTACTATTGATACACGGCTGGCGCAGGGCATCCCCCGTCAGCGGTATCATTTTAGGATTAGGACAAGTCCGACGAGTCAGACATGTCCGACCGGTCCGACTTGTCTGACTCGTCCGACTCGTCTGACCTCTGCGGCAATTCCGGCTTAATATATAAACTTTCCGACAAATTGACTAATAATGGGAAATATTAGACAATTTGTCGGAAAGTTTTTGATAAATTGCAAAAATAAACTATCTTTGTAAACTTGAAAATGAAGTGGTTAAGCCGATTGTGTGTTCTAAATTCTTGAAATTCAGACTATAATCGCGCCGACGCTTTGTTTGTGGCAATGAGAATAGTAATTTTAAATCATAAAAAGTAAAGATTATGAGTTTAAACATCATTGTGCTGGCCAAGCAGGTGCCTGACACCCGCAATGTCGGCAAAGATGCGATGAAAGAAGATGGCACGATCAACCGTGCAGCGCTTCCCGCCATCTTCAACCCCGAGGACCTGAATGCTCTTGAGCAGGCACTCCGACTCAAGGACGCCAATCCCGGTTCTACCGTTACGCTGCTTACCATGGGACTTCCGCGTGCGTCGGAGATAATAAGAGAAGCTATGTTTCGCGGTGCCGACGGCGGTATCGTGCTGACCGACAGAGTGCTTGGCGGTGCCGACACTCTTGCTACATCTTATTCGCTCGCACAGGCTGTAAAGAAATTCGGCAACTATGACATCATACTTGGCGGACGTCAGGCCATCGACGGCGACACTGCACAGGTAGGTCCGCAGATCGCAGAAAAATTAGGTATTCCCCAAATCACTTACGCTGAGGATATTCTCGAACTCAAAGACGGTCACGTGGTAGTGAAACGTCGTCTGGAGAACGGTGTGGAGACTGTAAAGGCTCCCCTTCCCTGCGTTGTCACCGTGACCGGCTCGGCCGACGCCTGCCGTCCCCGCAACGCAAAGCGCGTGATGAAATACAAACGTGCCGTATCGCCCACCGAAAAGGCTAAACTTACCCCCGAGCAGCAGGCTATCGTCGACGCCCGTCCCGACCTCAATCTTCAGGAATGGAGCGCCGCCTACGTGGAAGCTGATCCCGAACAGATCGGTCTCCCCGGCTCGCCCACCAAGGTAAAGGCTATCGAGAACGTGGTGTTCACCGCAAAGGAAAGCCTCCGCCTTGAAGACAACGACGAGCAGATAGAGAATCTCGTAAAAGAGCTTATAGCTAATCATACTATCGGCTGATAACGGCCGCCTCAATCAATTTAAAGAAAATGGCAGACAACAATAATCTTATCGTATATTGCGAATATGAAGATGGCAAAGTAGCCGACGTGAGCCTCGAACTGCTTACCAAAGGCCGTCATCTCGCCGACCGTCTGGGAGTGAAGCTCGAAGCGCTTGTCATCGGCGACAACCTCAAGGATGTAGAAAAACAGGTGGCTCCCTACGGTGCCGACGTAGTGTACAAGGTTGAGGACGCGCGCCTCTATCCCTACACTTCCAATCCTCACGCCGCAGTGCTCATCAACCTGTTCAAGGAAATCAAGCCGCAGATATGCCTCATGGGCGCTACCTGCATAGGCCGTGACCTCGGTCCCCGCGTGTCATCGTCGCTCCACAGCGGTCTGACCGCCGACTGTACGTCGCTCGAAATCGGCGACCACAAGGATCCCAAGACAGGCAAGGAATATACCGACCTGCTCTATCAGATACGTCCCGCTTTCGGCGGCAACATCGTGGCTACGATTGTCAACCCCGAATGCCGTCCGCAGATGGCTACCGTGCGCGAGGGCGTGATGAAAAAAGAGGTGTTCAATCCCGACCACAAGGCCGAAGTAATCGACCTCGACGCAAAGAAATATGTTGCCGACAGCGACTTCGTGGTTGAAATCATCGACCGCCACATCGAGAAGTCAAAGGTCAACATCAAGAATTCGCCCATCATCGTGGCCGGCGGCTACGGCGTAGGCTCGAAAGAGAACTTCGACCTGCTCTATGAGCTTGCCAACACACTCGGTGCCGAAGTAGGCGCTTCGCGTGCGGCTGTCGATGCCGGATATTGCGAGCATGAGCGTCAGATCGGACAGACCGGCGTGACCGTACGTCCGAAGCTTTACATCGCCTGCGGTATCTCAGGCCAGATACAGCACATCGCCGGCATGCAGGAGAGCTCGATTATCATCTCGGTCAACAACGACCCCAACGCACCCATCAACACTATTGCCGACTATGTCATAACCGGCAATATCGAGGATGTGCTCCCCAAACTCATTAAATATTATAAGAAAAACTCGAAATAACAGCTCGATATGGCTAATTTTTATACCGATAATCCCGATTTAAAGCAGCATCTTTCTCATCCGTTGATGAAGAAGATTGTCGAGCTCAAGGAGCGCGGCTATGCTGATGCAGAAAAATATGACGACGCTCCTCTTGATTTCGAGGACGCTATGGACAACTACGACAAGGTGCTCGAAATCGTCGGCGACCTTTGCGGTGAAATCATCGCAGGCAATGCCGAGGATGTAGACCATCAGGGTCCCCACGTTGAGAACGGCCGTGTCGTATATGCCGACAAGACCAAGGAAAACCTCGAGGCATGCCGCAAGGCCGGCCTGATGGGCATGTCGATGCCCCGTCGTCTGGGCGGTCTCAACTTCCCCATCACTCCCTATATCATGGCCGCCGACATCGTAAGCCGCGCCGATACAGGTTTCGAGAACCTCTGGGGCCTGCAGGACTGCGCCGAGACTATCTATGAGTTTGCCGACGAGGACCAGAAGCAGCGCTACATCCCCCGCGTATGCGAGGGCGAGACCATGTCGATGGACCTTACCGAACCCGATGCAGGTTCCGACCTCCAGTCGGTAATGCTCAAAGCCACTCAGAAAGAGGACGGCTCATGGGTGCTCAACGGCGTAAAACGCTTCATCACCAACGGTGACTCCGACATCCACCTGGTGCTTGCACGCTCGGAAGAGGGCACAAAGGACGGCCGCGGCCTCTCTATGTTCATCTACGACAAGCGCAACGGCGGTGTGACCGTACGCCGCATCGAGAACAAGATGGGTATCAAGGGTTCGCCCACCTGCGAGCTCGTCTACAAGAACGCTCCCTGCGAACTCTGCGGCTCTCGCCGTATGGGTCTTATCAAATACGTGATGGCGCTTATGAACGGCGCACGTCTCGGCATCGCCGCCCAGTCGGTAGGTGTGAGCGAAATCGCTTACCGCGAGGCTCTCGGCTATGCCAAAGAGCGTATGCAGTTCGGTAAGGCTATCATCGAGTTCCCCGCAGTGTATGAGATGCTCGCAGTAATGAAGGCTAAACTCGACGCTTCGCGCTGCCTCCTTTACGAGACTTCGCGCTACGTCGACCTCTACAAGGCATACGAGGATATCGAGAAAGAGCGCAAGCTCACTCCCGAGGAAAAGGCCGAGCTCAAGCTCTACCGCAAATATGCCGACGCCTGCACTCCGCTTGCAAAGGGTCTTTCGAGCGAATACTGCAACCAGAACGCCTACGACTGCATCCAGATACACGGCGGCTCGGGCTTCATGAAGGATTACGCCTGCGAACGCGTATACCGCGACGCACGTATCACTTCAATCTATGAAGGTACTACCCAGCTTCAGGTAGTGGCAGCCATCCGCCACGTCACCACCGGCACCTACGCCGCTCTCATGGAAGAGTACGCCAAGATGGAAGTGAGCGAGAAACTTGCTCCCGTCAAGGAGATGCTTACCGGTCTCATTGCAAAATATCAGGCTGCCATCGCCAAAGTCAACGAGGTCAACGACCCCGCCTTCACCGACTTCATGGCACGTCGCCTCGTAGAGATGGCCGGCAACATCATCATGTCGTACCTCCTCATCACCGACGCTTCGCGCTACAACAGCGAGTCGATGACCAAGAGCGCTATCGTCTACGGCAATATCGCCCGCGCCGAGGTAGAGAAACATGCGGAATTCATCGCTAATTTCTGCCCCTGCCAGCTTGAGGTATACAAAGCGTAAACCATCGCCGAATGGTTTTATAATACATAATGTCGGGAAAATCATGAACATTTTCCCGACATTGTTTTTTATTAAAGCAAACTCAGAATTCATTTGATTCGCGAGGGAGCTGCAAAACTGCTGAATTTCGGTCAGCAATGTAGGGACGCACGGTTCGTGCGTCCGGTAATAGACTGATAATCAACTCCTGGTTGACGGACGCACCGACCGTGCGTCCCTACACCGGGAGTATTGCGATCCCCCTGCAAAATAAAATCATGCTTATGAAAAAGATATTACTTGCCATTGCAGTAGTGCTGCCGGCTATTTTTACGAGCTGTGACCTTATCAATAAAAAATCGGGCAAAACCGATGACGCCGGAAAATCGGAACAGACCGAGGCCGCCGACTCCATATCGACTCCTGACGAGGGAATTGCCGAACCCGAAATGCCCGTGCCTGACAACACAAAGGCTGAAAGAATAATAGCAAAATTCAATCAGGGACCGGCAATCAACAATATTGATTACGCTGATGCTTTGGAATATGCGGAAATTTACCTATCTTTGACAGCCGACAACGTAGCTGCGCTGACATCCGACGACAAATCGAAGCACGATGCCGCCGAGAGCGCTATCAAGGACGTGGAAAAGGAATATCCCTACAATGCCGAATTGATACAGATACTCTATCAGGCTGCCGCTCTCGACAAGACCGAAGGCGGACTTGTGCCGATGAACGACGATAACCGCGCGCGCTTCGAGGCCCTTGTGCTCAGCTACGACCAAATCGGCAAGAAATGACCCACCTTCATTTCATTTATGATTATACCTTACAAACTATAATAACCTATTTATAAACCAATTAAAATTACAAACAATGAAAAAGTTATTTTCAACACTCTTCGCACTCGCAGTAATCGTATCAATGACCATGCTCACCTCCTGCAGCGGCGGTCCCAGCAACGAAAGCGTAGGCAAAATCATCGAAAAATACAACAACGGCGACCAACTCACCGAAGCTGATTACGGTACACTTCTTGATTATGCCGATGCGGCATTCGACGAGGCTCTCCCCGTAGCTAAAGAAGCCAAGGAAGCTTTAAATAGTGGCGATATGGACAAACTCAAAAAGATTCAGGAAAAATCTGAAAAAATCGAGAGCAAATATAAATATATGGAAGAAGCCATGGATATTGTTGAAAAGGCCGATGATGAAGAGCTTGGCGCAGCTAACGGAGAAAAATTGCTGAAACTGGCAAAGAAAATTACCGACGGCACCGGCATGAGCATGGAAGATTTCCTTTAAACTATAAAATCCCTTTATTAGGCGTAATATCAAGGCCGGCGGCTTCGACAAGCTGTCGGTCTTTCTTCATCACCTCTGCCGGCATCCACTTTTTGTCAACTCTTACAGCCCTCACTCTGCTCAGACTGCGAACCATATCCATAGGCGCAAACTTATTGCAGAGGCCTGCACGTTTTAGTCGGACACTCAAATCATAATACCACTGTAGCGCAAGCATGCAGATGAATGTCCATGCTTCGAGTGACTTCTCGTCCTGCATGTATGAATGGTCGTCCTCAATTATATTTTTGAAGGCATCTATGGCCTGTTCGACATCCCCCCTGGTCTTATAGTCAAGATAGACATGCTCTGCATCCTTTCCGGATGTCGACATCAGGGCCAATGTGCCGAACTGTAATGCCTTGGCTTTATAATTTTCCATAGTGTACCTCTCAATGTCAGGATTGAAAACACGCCGCATATAGTCCTCCGACTCGTTGCTGCGATGTGTCTCATCAAGATACAGGAACACCTCATGTCCTTCAATCTTAAACCGTCTCCACCATATCGGCCGCTTGTGATAGAGGAACGCTCCATCCGCACTTCATTTGTACGTGATGCAAAAACGCTGTAATCCAGTCCTTTTGTGGAGCGCTTGAGCGACATTATGAACTTTATGCCAAGCTCATCAAGTTTCTCGATATTGGATACTGACTGAAAGCCCTTGTCAATGATTGCCACTCCGCTGCGCATCCCGGAATCTTCGACACAGACCTTGAATGCACTTACATCCTTGATGCTGCCCGGCAGAAGTCTGTAATATACAGGCAGATGCTTGGCACAGTTGAATATCCACATTATGTTGACCGCCGTATCGAACGCGCCTTTATTTGTCTTTGTCAGCTGCGGAAAGTCCATACAGCGCGAGGCCGACAGTTGATCGGTTCCGTCAAAAATTATATTGTCATCGGGATCGATATAGCTGCGCATAAACTCCGTAATCTTGTCGCGCCGTGCGCCCAAATCATGTAGAAATCCGGATAAGGCATTTGCTGACAGTCCTCTCTCTCCAATCTTGCGTGATAGAAAGCTGTCGGCAAAATCCCCGGCCACACGCCTCATCGGAGACTGGAAACGCAGACGGCAATAAGCCAGTGAAACAATACGCGACCAGTCATGAGGAAAGACTGCCTTAAGCTTGTCCATACACAACTTCTGCTCCTTAAGCAGGTACTCCGACAGCCCGTACTCCTTGACTTCTCCAAGCCGAGGCTCTTCCGGCTTTGCGGGCTGTCCGTCCTTCAGTTCTTCAATCTCGCGCTCCATTATCCTTTTGCGCGACTCTTTGAAGCCTCCGGCCTCGGTTATCGAACCAAGATACTTGCCCGTTATCTTGCGGGCCCGTTTCTTCTCCTTGTCATACACGCTACTGCACTCATACAGCTTGTAGAGCGCTTCGTTTACACGGCGAAGTTCGGTTCCGGGGCGACGGAATTTTACTGCCCAGTCGGGAGGTGTCATATTCTTTATATATTACGCTAAAACGTAATATATAATTACAATAAATTTTTGACATGCCAAAATTATCTGCCTAAAAATCAAATGCTGAGACGTTTTTTTCGTCTCAGCACTCAAATATTACGCCGTTTTGTGGGATTTTATAGTTTAAGTGGTGACGTCCGCAGGACGCTTAGATGCTAAGTAAACCGCATTGGGGACGCCCCCGCTCCATTCAATGTTAAATCGTATGTTATTTCCCCGACAGCATTTTGTCGATGGCGGCGGCGGTGTCGCGCCCCGATGCTATGCAGCGTACCACGAGCGATGCGCCAGTCGAGGCGTCGCCGGCGGCGAATACCTTGTCGACGCTACTCTTGTGCGATGCATCGACCTTGATATTCTTGCGGGCGTCTTTCTCCACGCCGAGCTGTTCGAGCAATCCCTCCTCCACGGGGTTGGTGAATCCCATCGCGAGAAGCACGAGGTCGGCCTTGATGACTTCGGTCTTGCCGGTGTGCACGAGGTTCATGCGACCCGTTGCGGGATCTTTTTCCCATGCCACTTCCTCTACCTCCACCTCGGTCACTTTGCCGTCGCGGCCGCGGATTGCGCGGGTGTCGAGAAGCCAGCGGCGCTCGCATCCCTCTTCGTGCGATGACGACGTTTTCAATATCACGGGCCAGTAAGGCCACGGGGTTGCGGGATTTTCTCCTACCGGCGGCTTCGGCATGATTTCAATCTGAGTCACCGACTTGCACCCCTGACGGTGCGAGGTGCCCACGCAGTCGCTTCCCGTGTCGCCGCCGCCGATCACAAGCACATGTTTCCCTTTGGCGGTGATACGTTCGCCGGCGGGAATGTCGGCACCGGCGTTGACGCGGTTCTGCTGCTGGAGCAGTTCAAGTGCGAAATGCACGCCTTTGAGGTCGCGTCCCTCGACATTGAGGTCGCGGGGCACTCCCGAGCCTATCGCTACGCATACGGCGTCATAGTCACGCAGTATGTCGGCGGCAGGTATATCCTTGCCTACTTCCACGTTGTAGCGGAATTCGATGCCCTCCTGTTCGAGCAGGGCGATGCGGCGGTCGATGACACTCTTGTTGAGCTTGAAATCGGGTATGCCGAAGCGGAGCAGTCCGCCGGCAGCCTCGCTTTTCTCGAACACTGTCACCGAGTGTCCCTTGCGGTTGAGGCGGTTGGCGCAGGCGAGTCCGGCAGGACCCGAACCTATCACGGCCACACGTTTGCCGGTGCGCTTGGCGGGGATTTGGGGCGTGACGAATCCCTCGAGAAACGCGCGCTCCACGATGGCGCATTCGTTCTCGCGGATGGTGACAGGCTCATGCTGTTTGTTGAGCACGCACCCTTTCTCGCACAGCGCCGGACATACGCGTCCCGTGAATTCGGGGAAGTCGTCGGTGGCGGTCAGCAGCGCGTAGGCTCCCTTGATGTCGTTTTTGTAGAGGCGGTCCTGCCATTCGGGCTGTTTGTTGCCGAGCGGACAGCTCCAGTGGCAGAACGGTACGCCGCATTCCATGCAGCGCGATGCCTGCAGGCGGCGGTCCTCAGGGTTGAGAGTCTGCTCCACTTCGCCGTAGTCGCGTATACGGTCGGCGACAGGACGGTAGCCGGCCTCTTTTCTATTTATAGTCAGAAATGCTTTAGGATTTCCCATATTGTTTTTTCGTTTATGAGGGTAATATTCCGGTAATTCCATGCAGTAGGGACGCACGGCCCGTGCGTCCGCAACTACAGGAAAACTTATTGTCAATCACGTTCGAGGCTTGCGATTTTGCGCTGCAACGACTCCATCTTTTCATCGTGGAGCACCTTCTTGTATTCGATAGGTATCACCTTGATGAACTGGCCCACATATTCGTTCCAGTTGTCGAGCATGCGTCCGGCAAGCGGGCTGTGGGTGTGCTTGTAGTGGTTGGAGATTAAGCGGTAGAGCTCGCGGTTGTCGCTCATGTCCTCGATGAGCGAGAGTTCGACCATCTCCATGTTGCAGTAGTAGTCGAAATCGCCGTCGGGATTCCATATATAGGCTACGCCGCCGCTCATGCCGGCCGCGAAGTTGCGTCCCGTCGAGCCGAGCACTACGGTGCGTCCGCCCGTCATGTACTCGCAGCAGTGGTCGCCCACGCCTTCCACCACGGCTATGGCACCTGAATTGCGCACGCAGAAGCGTTCGCCCACGCGGCCGTTGATGTATATCTCGCCCGAGGTGGCGCCGTAGAGCAGCGTGTTGCCGGCGATGATGTTCTCCTCGGGAGCGAATGTCGAGCCGGCCGGGGGCACGATGACGATTTTACCGCCCGACAGTCCTTTGCCTACGTAGTCGTTGGCGTCACCTTCGAGGCGGAACGAGATGCCGTGGGCGAGGAATGCGCCGAAGCTTTGTCCGGCCGAACCTTTGAATGTCACAGAGATTGTGTTGTCGGGCAATCCGTCGTTGCCGTATTTCTTGGCTACGACACCCGAGAGCATCGCGCCGACCGAACGGTCGGTGTTGGTGATTGGGAAGTCGAGTTCGACAGGCATGCCGCTCTCGATGGCCGGATAGGCGCGGCTTATCATCTTGCGGTCAAGCACGCTGGCGATGTCATGTTCCTGCGACGTGACATTGATGATGGCGTTCTTGTGCGACTCCTCGGGGGTGTATATGATGCGTGAGAGGTCGATATGCGCGGTCTTTGGTGTCACGCATCCCGCTTTCACGGTGAGCAGGTCGCTGCGGCCTATGATTTCGTTGAGCGAACGGTAGCCGAGTTCGGCGAGTGTCTCGCGTATCTCCTGCGCGAGGAATTTGAAGAAGTTGATTACGTACTCCGAACGTCCCACGAAGCGGCGGCGCAGCTCTTCGTTCTGCGTCGCTACGCCCACGGGGCACGTGTTGGTGTGGCATTTGCGCATCATCACGCAGCCGAGCACTATCAGGGCGCTGGTGGCGAAGCCGTATTCCTCGGCTCCGAGCATCGACATGATGATGACGTCGCGGGCGGTCTTGAGCTGGCCGTCGACCTGCAGTTTCACCTGTCCGCGCAGATTGTTGAGCACGAGTGTCTGCTGCGTTTCGGCCAGACCGATTTCCGAGGGGAGTCCGGCATAGCGTATCGAGCTTGCGGGTGAGGCTCCCGTGCCACCTTCGGCGCCAGAGATGGTGATGAGGTCGCTCTTGGCCTTGGCCACGCCGGCGGCGATTGTGCCTACGCCGCTCTCCGACACGAGCTTCACGCTGACGCGGGCGTCGGGGTTCACGTTCTTGAGGTCGAAGATGAGCTGGGCGAGGTCCTCGATTGAATAGATGTCGTGGTGGGGAGGAGGAGAAATGAGTGAGATGCCGGGTATGGAGTGGCGGGTCTTGGCGATAATCTTGTCGACCTTGAAGCCGGGAAGCTGTCCGCCTTCGCCCGGCTTGGCACCCTGGGCTATCTTGATCTGTATTTCATCGGCGTTGACGAGATATTCGGTAGTGACGCCGAAACGTCCCGATGCCACCTGCTTGATGGCCGAGCGTGCCGAAGTGCCGTCCTCGCGCGGTTTGAAGCGGGCTGCGTCCTCGCCACCCTCACCGGTGTTGGAGCGTGCGCCGATGGCGTTCATCGCGATGCCGAGAGCCTCGTGGGCTTCACGCGAAATCGAGCCGAACGACATGGCGCCCGTCACGAAGCGGCGCATGATGTCCTCGATGGGTTCAACCTCGTCGACAGGTATAGGCGTGCCTTTCTTGAAGTCGAGGAAGTCGCGGATGAATATCGGATTGGGCTTGTTGTCGACAAGCGATGTGAATTCCTTGAATTTCTTGTAGCTGCCGAGGCGCGTAGCTATCTGCAGTGTGGCTATCGTCTCGGGGTTCCATGCGTGCTGCTCGCCGTCCTTGCGGAATGAGTACTGGCCCATGTGGCGTATGGGAGCCTCGGTGTCGTAGTCGGCCGAGAACGCTTCGGCATGGTCGGCTAAGATTTCGCGCTGGAGGTCGGCCATGTCGATACCGCCGATTTTGGAAATGGTCTCGCCGAAATATTTGCGTGTGATTTCCTCGCCTATGCCGATTGCCTCGAAAAGCTGTGCGCCTTTATAGGAGGTGAGGGTGGAGATACCCATTTTCGACATGACTTTGAGCAGGCCTTTGTCCACGGCCTTGATGAAATTCTTCTCGGCGGTGTGGAAGTCGAGCTGTATCTCCTTGCTCTTGACGAGGCTGTCGATGACGGCGAAGGCAAGATAGGGGTTGACGGCGCTCGCTCCGTAGCCCGACAGGAGGGCGAAATGCATCACTTCGCGGGCGTCGGCAGTCTCGACCACGAGCGCTGTCTGCACGCGTTTCTTGCGGTCGATGAGGTGATGGTGCACGGCCGATGTGGCGAGCAGCGATGGTATGGGCGCATGCGTCTCGTTGGTGTCGCGGTCGGAGAGCACGATGTAGTTGCACCCTTCGTCGACGGCTTTTTCCGCTTCCTCGCACAGACGTTCTATCGCTTTTTCAAGCGCGTCGCTGCCGCCGTTGATGTCAAATGTCATCGACAGCTTGTGTGTGTTGAAACCCTTGTAGCGCAGGTTGCACAGTATGTCGAGCTCCTGGTTGGTGATGATGGGACGCTTCAGTTCCACCATCTTGCAGAGCTCTGGAGCCGGATTCATCAGATTCATGTTGATGGCGCCGATGTAGCTGTCGAGACTCATCACAAGCTCCTCGCGCAGCGGGTCGATAGGCGGGTTGGTCACCTGCGCGAAGTGCTGGCGGAAGTAGTTGAAGAGCAGTTGAGGTTCGTTCGACAGCACGGCGAGCGGAGTGTCGTTGCCCATCGAGTTGACCGGTTCCTTGGCGTCGACCACCATCGGCGTTATTATTTTCTCGATTTCCTCGCGGTGGTAGTTGAATGCGCGCAGCAGTCGGGGGAAGTTTTCTGTGTCGTTGTTGACCTTGCGGCCCGATATTATCTTGTCGAGCTTGATGCGGTTCTTGGCAAGCCAGTCGCGGTAGGGGAATTCGCCGGCAAGCATCTCTTTGAGCTGTGCGTCGTAGAGCACTTCGTTGTTCTCCATGTCGACCATGAGCATCTTGCCCGGACGCAGACGTCCTTTCTTCTTCACCTCGCCGGCATCGAACGGCAGCACGCCGATTTCCGACGCTATGACCATCGTGTCGTTGTTGGTGATGACATAACGGGCGGGGCGCAGACCGTTGCGGTCAAGCATGCCGCCGGCGTAGCGTCCGTCGCTGAACAGCAGGGTGGCAGGGCCGTCCCATGCCTCCATCAGGATGGAGTGGTATTCGTAGAACGCCTTCAGTTCGGGCGAAATCGGGTTCTTGTCGTTGAAACTTTCCGGCACGAGCATCGCGAGTGCGTGGGGGAGCGTCATGCCTCCCATCACGAAATATTCGAGCACATTGTCGAGCGATGCCGAGTCGCTCATGCCCGGCTGTATGATAGGCGTCATGTCGTTGTCGCCGAACGCTTCGGGATGGAGCATGCACTCGCGGGCCTTCATCCACAGGCGGTTGCCGCGTATGGTGTTGATTTCACCGTTGTGTCCGAGCATACGGAACGGCTGTGCCAGCGCCCATGTGGGGAACGTGTTGGTCGAGAAGCGCGAGTGTACCAGAGCCATGGCCGTAGTGAAGTGCGGATTCATCAGGTCATGGAAATAGTAGCGCAGCTGCAGCGACGAAAGCATGCCCTTGTATATTATTGTCTTTGACGAAAGAGACACGATATAGAATGCCTCCTTGCCGGGCACGTTGCTCTGCTCGATTTTCTTCTCGATGCGTTTGCGCAGTATGTATAGCTTCGGTTCGAGAGGCTCGTTGGTGGACTCGTCGGCAATGAAAATCTGTTTGATGTCGGGCTCGGCGGCGCGTGCCACACGACCGAGCTGGTCGGAGTTGACGGGCACATCGCGCGGCGGCAGGAACGACAGCCCCATGGCGATAGTCTCGCGCTCGATGATGTCGAAAATCATCTGTCGGGCCTCGTCGTTGTCTTTCGGCAGGAACACCAGCCCCGATCCGTAGCGGCCCTTCTCCGGCACCGCAATGCCCTGAAGCAGGATGAATTCGTGGGGAATCTGTACCATTATGCCCGCACCGTCGCCGGTCTTGGGGTCGGCGCCCTCGGCACCGCGGTGCACCATGTGTTCAAGCACCTGAAGTCCTTTTTCAACAAGTTGATGTGATTTGACACCGCGGATATTGACAAGCAAACCTACTCCGCAGGCGTCCTTCTCATAATCGGGACTGTAAAGTCCCTGAGGTAGAGGCAAACCTTTCTGCATATCTTTTACCTTAAATTAGTGAGCGAAAGCACTCCTACACGCTCATCGTTCAAACTATTGTTTATAATTGCACTGCAAATATAATCAATTTGCTGCAATTCAAAATAAAAATATGGAAAAAATCCACAAATTAATGCAAAGAAATAGCAAAAAGCATAAAACTTGCCTTTCCTGAACGCCGAAACTCTATTTTACCCACGTTTGTCCCCGCATATCCCGCATAAATGTAAAATTATGAATTATGAATTATGACTCCATGCTCGTTTCCCGGTCGTGCATTATGGCGGTGAAGTTTTCGAGCGACCAGTTTATCAGGGAGTTGAGGTGGGGGAGAAGGGTAGTGGCTCTTTCAGTGAGGGAGTATTCGACGCGAGGGGGTACTTCGGCGTAGATTTTGCGGTTGACGAGGCCGTCCTGCTGCAGGGTGCGCAATGTGGTGGTGAGCATCTTCTGGGAGATGTCGGGCACGGCGTTGTGGATGGCGTTGAAGCGCATGCATTCGCGGTCGGCGAGGGTATAGAGTATGAGCATTGACCATTTGTCGCCGATACGTGCCAGAATGTTGCGTATCGGGCAGTCGGGGTATAGCAGGTCGCGGGAAATGATTTTACGGTTCATAATAGATGCTTTACGTTATATATTATCTTGATTTTTAATATTGGTATACAAAAGTAAGTAAAATGCTAATATACTGCAACTGTAAAATCAATATCATGTTAAAAATAATAAAAGTCGCATAACGTATCCTGCTGAATATCTGCAATAGTTACCTGAAAGTAACCTGATTACCCGGATTATACTTCTTGTACGGCAAAAATCAGGTCGTTAAATTTGCATCATCAAACCCCAAAACTATTACAGATATGAGCAATTACAGTAAAACCAGTATTCCCGTCGAAGCACGCGTCGAACTGCACGACGTGCTTCATCTCACCGGTGCGGAAATTTCAGTCAACAATCTGCCCGCAGGCGTACAGGTTCCCTTTGTGCATTCCCACAAACAGAACGAAGAAATCTACGGCATCCTTTCCGGCAAAGGCACAATGACACTCGACGGTGAAAACGTCGGTTTGACCGCAGGCGACTGGTTGCGCGTGGCTCCCGAAGTTAAACGTCAGCTCTCCGCCGCTCCTGACAGCGCAATTTCATATATCTGCATTCAGGTCAAAGCCGGCTCGCTCGAAAACTTCACCATGACCGACGCCATAGTATAAGCGGCTATGCTTCAAATCTTTTCGGCTATGGCAAATTAATTTTTTGCCATAACCGAAAATTTTATTAATTTTGCCGTGAACACAGGAGGGGTGTCCTCGTTGGAGGACTGAGATTATACCCTATGAACTTGATGCGGTTAGTACTGCCGAAAGGAACTTGTGAGATTGTTTTTACATTTCCACGTAACAGGATTAATTTCCCCTCATTGTGTCCGTCGCCATATCGGTGCCGGATAATTTTTTTACAGACATATCTGTCAGATGAAAGTAGAAATTAATCATAAGGAAGTCCTGTTGCCCGAGGGGTGCGATACTCTTACCGCACTGCTGCAGAGCCAGGGCATAAGTGAGAAAGGACATGCCATAGCTGTCAACAACCGCGTTGTCCCGCGGGCGCAGTGGGCCGAGTATACCATTGCCGACGGCATGAAGATAACGGTAATAAAAGCCGTGTGTGGAGGGTAAGGGTATGCGCGCTATCGCAATCACAGTTCCAGAATTTTTCGACGGCGAGGCAGCGGCCATTGCCTCCCTTCTGCGCGATGACCGGTACTGGCGCGTGCATATCCGCAAACCCGGAGCCACCCCTGCACAGGTCGAAGCCCTCGTAAAATCCATTCCCGCGGAATTTTACCCGCGCCTTACACTCCACGACCATTTCGACGTCGCCCGGCGCCTCTCGCTCGGAGGCGTGCATCTCAACAGCCGCAATCCGCAGCCTCCCCACGGTTGGAACGGGCTGATAAGCCGTTCGCTCCACACTATCGCCGAGATAGCCGACGGAGGCTACGACTACGCATTCCTCAGCCCCGTCTACCCGAGTATCTCCAAACCGGGCTACAAAGGCAATTTCGATTTCGGCGAGCTCCGTTCGGCTGTCAACGACCGTATATTCGCGCTCGGCGGCGTCACTCCCGAACGATTCGATGAAATCCGGTCGCTCGGCTTCGGAGGCGTAGCGATGTTGGGCGACGTATGGCGTGCCCGTATCGATGCCGATGCGTTCCGCCTCCAGTTCATCACGCACCCCGTCCCCGGCACTCCGCTTGCCTTGCAGGTGGAACGTGCCCTCTCCGGCGGATGCCGGTGGATACAGCTGCGCCACAAGGACGCCGACACCGCGACCCTCCTGCGCGAGGGCAGGGAAATCCGCACCCTTTGCGACCGCTACGGTGCCACCTTCATCATCGATGACCATGTCGGTCTGGTTGAAAAAATAAATGCCGACGGTGTCCACCTCGGCAAGAACGACATACCGGTGGCAGAAGCCCGCGGCATCCTGGGCGTACGCAGGATAATCGGCGCGACAGCCAACACGTTGTCCGACATTCAGTGCGCCGCACAGGCCGGAGCCGACTACATAGGCCTCGGTCCCTACCGCTTCACCACCACCAAGGAGAAACTCAGCCCCGTGCTCGGCCTCGAAGGCTACCGCGCCATTACCGCCGGTTGCCGTGCCGACGCGATAACGCTGCCGATTGTGGCTATCGGCGGCATAGAACTCGCCGACATCGCCCTCGTCATGTCGACAGGAGTCAGCGGCGTCGCCGTCAGCGGCACCATCCGCAATGCCCCCGACCCCACACTCGCCACACGTGATATAATTGACCGAATACAACAAACAATAAATTAAATATATATGTCAGAACTTATTATCGGCGGACGCGAATTCACCTCGCGTCTCTTTGTCGGAACCGGCAAATTCCGCAGTAATGAAATCATGGAGCAGTCCATTCTCGCCTCAGGCACTCAGATGGTCACCGTAGCCATGAAGCGTATCGACATGGACGACCGTGATGACGAGATGCTCCACCACATACAGCACGAAGGCATCCAGCTCCTCCCCAACACCTCAGGTGTGCGCAACGCCGAGGAAGCCGTCCTCGCCGCCCAGCTCGCCCGCGAGGCATTCGGTACCGATTTCATAAAACTTGAGATACACCCCGACCCCAAATATCTCCTTCCCGACCCGGTTGAAACACTTAAGGCCACCGAAGAACTTGCACGCCTCGGTTTCGTCGTCCTTCCCTATATCCAGGCCGACCCCGTGCTCTGCAAACGTCTTGAGGAAGCCGGCGCGGCCACGGTCATGCCTTTGGCCGCACCTATCGGCAGCAACAAGGGACTCGTGACCCGCGAACTCTTGAAAATCATCATCAGCCAGAGCCGCGTCCCCGTGGTAGTCGATGCCGGTCTTGGCGCTCCCTCACATGCCGCTGAAGCGATGGAGCTTGGTGCCGACGCCGTACTCGTCAACACCGCTATCGCCGTTGCCGGCAATCCCGTGGCTATGGCGCGCGCATTTGCCGCCGCAACCGTAGCAGGTCGCGAGGCATACCTCGCCGGACTGGGTGCTGTATCCGATTGCGCGGAGGCGTCAAGCCCCCTGACCTCATTCCTCGACTGATATGTTTTCCGACGAATTATTGAAATACGACTGGGACGGGACCACCGCCGCGATAATGGCGATGACGGCGGCCGATGTCGAGCGCGCACTTCAGGCCGAACGCCTCACTGACCGCGACTTCATGGCTCTCATCTCACCCGCCGCCGCCCCGTATCTGGAGCAGATGGCCCGCAAAAGCCGCCGCCTCACCGAGCAGCGTTTCGGCAAGACGATGCAGATATTCATCCCGATGTATATCACCAACTCCTGCACCAACTCCTGCGTGTACTGCGGCTTCAACTGCCATAACAAATTCAACCGCGTCATTCTTACGATGGACCAGATAAAGGCCGAATGCGAGGCCATCAAGAAGCTCGGGCCTTTCGAAAACCTGCTTATCGTGACCGGCGAAAACCCCGTGAAAGCCGGTACCGACTATCTCGAACAGGCGCTTCAGGTATGCCGTCCCTACTTCGCCAACCTCACCATCGAGGTGATGCCGCTCTCTACCGAGGACTACGCCCGTCTCACTCATTCGGGGCTCAACGGTGTCATCTGTTTTCAGGAGACCTACAACCGCGCCAACTATAAGAAATACCATCCCGCAGGCATGAAGTCCAATTTCGAATGGCGCTGCAACGGCTTCGACCGCATGGGCATGGCCGGAGTGCATAAAATCGGTATGGGTGTGCTCATCGGCCTTGAGGACTGGCGCACTGACGTCACGATGATGGCGCGCCACCTGCTATATCTGCGTAAAAACTACTGGCGCACGAAATATTCCGTCAACTTCCCCCGCATGCGGCCGTCGGAGTCCGGTTTCCAGCCCAATGTAGTGATGACCGACCGCGAACTCGCACAGCTCACCTTCGCCTTCCGCATCTTCGACCCCGATGTCGACATCTCGTATTCCACCCGCGAAAACCACGCTTTCCGCAACAATATGGCCACCCTCGGCGTCACCACCATGAGCGCCGGCTCTAAGGTCGACCCCGGAGGCTATGCGTCATGCACTGACTCCCTCGAGCAGTTCACCATCAGCGACGATGCATCTCCCGAGAAAGTTGTCGCCGACCTGCGTGCGCTCGGACGCGAACCCGTATGGAAAGACTGGGACCGCATATTCGACTGATATGGAACGTTATCAGCGACAGACAATAATCGAGGAGTTCGGAGAGGCCGGTCAGCAGAAATTACTCGCCTCCTCCGCCCTCATCGTCGGTCTCGGAGGCCTCGGTGCCCCCGTCGCGTCCTACCTCGTGTCCTCAGGCGTTGGACGTATAGGTCTGTGCGACCCCGACACTGTCAGTCTCACCAACCTCCAGCGCCAGATACTCTACACCGAGCGCGACCTCGGCCGCCCCAAGACCGCTTGCGCCCGCGAAAGGCTCCGGGCCATGTCATCCGCCACAGTCTTTGATGTCATTGACACGGGACTCACTCCGGCCAATGCCCCGTCACTGATTGTCGGCTACGACATCGTAATGGACTGCACCGACAATTTCGCCACACGCATGCTCATCGACAGCGAGTGTGCGCGGCATGGCCGGCCGTGGGTCCACGGCAGCATCGACGGCCTCTACGGCTGCGTCACCGTGTTCAACCACCGCAACCGCCGCCGCTACACCGACCTCTATCCCGATGCCGACAGTTTTGCGCCCCGTCCCGGACGTATGATAGGTACGCTCGGCCCCGTCCCCGGCATTGTAGGCAGCATCCAGGCGCTTGAGGCAATAAAGGTGCTCACCGGTTGCGGCGAATGCCTCGACGGATGTCTTCTCATGCTCGAACTCGACAGAATGTCGTTCACCACAATTGATTTTTAAAAATAATAGATAAAATATGGCTACAAGTTTTGATGAATACGCCGGAGCGTATGACCAATGGTTTATTGAAAATTCCAACGTGCTCGCTTCCGAAGTGGCACTCGTTGCCGCGACGCTTAAAGATGCACCGCGCCCCATACTTTCGGTAGGATGCGGCAGCGGACTGTTTGAGGATATAATGCGCCGGGAGTATGACATTGATGTCACCGACGGCGTAGAGCCTTCCACGGGCATGGCTGAAATAGCCCGCAAGCGCGGCATGGACGTAGTTATTGCCACCGGCGAGGATTTCGACTATCCCGCTGGAAAATACGGCACGATAATATTCAACGGCTCACCGAGCTACATCACCGACCTCCGCGGCATTGTGGCAAAAGTGTATGACGCTCTTCCCGCAGGCGGACGCATCATCCTCGTCGATGTGCCCAAAGAGAGCACCTACGGCATAATGTACAACCTCGCCAAAGCCCTTGGCACATGGGACCATCCGCTCCTTGCCGGCGTCTATCCCCCCAATCCCTATCCCATAGAGTTTGTCAACGTGGCCAACTGGCGCACCACCGCCGAAAAAGTCGAATACCTCAAGGATGCCGGCTTCAAGGATATACGTTACCTCCAGACCCTCACCACCCATCCCCTCTACTCCGACATAAAGACCGAATCTCCAGTAGAAGGCTGTGACCGCGGCGACTACGTAGCTGTAATCGCCCAAAAATAACCGCTGTGATTATGGAAAAATGGAGTGAAAAAGCATGGCAGGCATCCCTGCCCCTCATTGAGCAAATCAAGTGCCAGCCGTTCATTCGCGGACTTGCCGACGGCACGCTGCCCGACGACATATTCCGCTTCTACATAAGCCAGGATCGCCTGTATCTCGATGTCTACACACGCGTCCTCGCTCACATAGCGTCGCGTCTCCCCGACATGGCCGACGTAGAGACATTCCTCGGATTTGCCGTCGATGGGGTAGCGGTTGAAAAAGAGCTTCACGCACGCTTCAACCCCGACAAAAATGCCGTCAAATCGCAGGCATGCGAGTTTTATACATCGTTCCTGCGCGCTCGTTGCCACGACGACATTGCCGTCGAGGCAGCCGCGATATTGCCCTGCTTCTGGGTATATCTCGAAATAGGCCGCTACATCCTGTCGATAGCCCGTCTCGAAGGCAATCCGTACAGAGCGTGGATAGAGACATACTCCGACCCAGCATTCGATGTCAGCACCGAAAAAGCCATTGATGTCTGCGACCGACTCGCCGCCACCGTCTGCGACCGCGTCCGTAGCGAGATGACCGCAACCTTCATCGAAGCCACCCGCCTCGAAGCCCTCTTCTGGCAATCCGCCTACAACAAAGGCGCCGCCGACTCCCGATTATTGATTTAATCCTCCCGAAGTCTCACTCAAAGTCCGACTTGTCCGACCGGTCAGACCTGTCCGACTCGTCCGACCAAAAGCACCTGAAAAAATGAAAAAATACCCCATAGCACTCACCATAGCCGGCAGCGACCCCTCCGGGGGAGCCGGCATGCAGGCCGACCTCAAAACATTCTCGGCTCTCGGTGTCTACGGCGCATCCGCCATCGTCGCCCTTGTCGATGAAAACACTCAGGGCGTCTACGGCGTACACCCCGTGCCCGCACAGTTCGTCGCCGGCCAGATACGCTCCGTCATCGACGACCTCGGCGTCGACGCTGTCAAAATCGGTATGCTCCACGACTCCGAACTGATCAACACCGTCCGCGACACCCTCGCACAATACCCCGACGTACGCAATATCGTACTCGACCCCGTGATGGTAGCCACCTCCGGCGACCCGCTCCTCCTCCCCGAGGCCGTCGAGACCCTGCGCTCGGTGCTCATCCCGTATAGCCGTATCATAACTCCCAATCTGCCCGAAGCCTCATTGCTGCTCGGTCAGACCATCGACAGCCAGGACCAGTTTGAGGACGCCGCCATAGCCCTCTCCAAAGTCTCCGGCGATGTCTCCGTAATGCTCAAAGCGGGCCATCTCGAGAACGATACCCTTGTCGACATCTTCTACAACGCCGAGACAGGCAAAGTGATGCGCCTCTCCGCCCCACGCGTCGACACCCGCAACACCCACGGCACCGGCTGCACCCTCTCCTCCGCAATAGCCGCATGCCTCGCCAAAGGCGCCACCCTCGACGACGCCGTCCGCACAGCCAAATCCTACCTCTCCGCCGCCATCACCTCCGGCGCCTCCTACCAAATAGGCAAAGGCCACGGCCCCGTAAACCACTTCCACGCCCTCTGGCCCGCCTGACAACTCTATCATTAAAAATAGATAATAGTATTAACTCCCTTAAAATTGTGCAGGATTTTCAGCGATTTTAAGGGAGCTTGTTATATAATACCGATTTTACATGGTTTTATATACTAAATTTTTATTAAGGTGTATTAAAATATAGCCCTCTCATTATAAATAATATAGTGGGTTTTATTGCAATATTTTGGAATTTTGAACATGATAATTGGCCAATTGGAATAAATGTGCTATTTTTGTAAAAATATGAATTTATGACCGAAATATCTTATCTTTCGACTTTACGGGAACGTGAAGATCATATTGAATTTAAAGAAGCGAAACATAATTATCCGTTTGCAGGGGGGAAACATGTTGAAGCAAAGGACAGACGGAGATGTGTTTTGGGATATGTCGTCGCACTTGCAAATGAAAGAGGCGGACGGTTGGTTCTTGGTATGTCGGATAAACTTCCCCATGAAGTCGTTGGAACTGATTTCGCAATGAATGAAGTCGGACATCTTGAGGATGAGATATACAATCGCCTTTATATACGTGTTCATTGCGAAGAACTTTACGATAAATGTAATAATCGCGTACTTGTAATTAATATTCCCTCACGACCAATAGGTAAGGCACTTCGATTTGAAGGTGTTCCTTTGATGCGGGTAGGAGAAAGTCTGCGGGAAATGGACGATCAGGAATATTTTTCAATTCTTCAGGAACAGGATCCTGATTTCTCTGCCCGAATATGCAAAGGGTTGACTATTGGAGATTTATCTGATGAAGCAATTGCTAATATGAGGAAATTAATTCATCAGAAAAGGCAGAATCAAAATATTCTTAATTATACTACGGAACAATTGCTTTCCGATTTAGGTCTTGTCTCTGATGATGGTATTACTTATGCAGCTTTGATACTTTTGGGTAAAAGTGAAGCCATAAAGAAATATATACCTCAGAATAATTTGGTCGTTGAATACAGAATATCAGAAAACCAGATCCGTTATTCTGCGCGTCAGGAATTTTGTGAACCATTATTTACAGGAATAGACAAAATCTGGAATTACATAAATCAGGATGCTGTAAATCCACTCCTTCACATTGAAGATTTTCCGCGTATTATAGATGTGCCATCTTATTCGGAAGAAACGATTCGTGAGGCCATTCTAAATAGCATACAACACCGTAGTTTCCAAATGGGCGGAGATATTTTGGTTAAAGTGTCTCCCGAAGCATTGGAAGTTTCCAATTCCGGAGGGTTTCCCTATGGAGTAAACCTAAGTAATATATTGACAGTTAATAGTTCTCCTCGTAGCAGAAGATTGGCTGAGGTAATCGAAAGAGCCGGTTTGATAGAGCGCTCCGGTCAAGGTGTGGATATAATGTTCTCAAATTGTATTACAGAAGGTCGTTCATTGCCGGATTATAGTGAATCCGATGATTTTCAAGTTAAATTGCGCATCGAATCCAAAATAATTAATCCTCAACTGCGAAGGTATCTTCATGCCCTCAAAGCAGAACGTAGACCCGAGGAACACCTCAATACTTTTGATTTGCTTACCATATACTCAATACTTAATAAGGATGGAAGCCGAGTATATGAACGCTCTCTTAAACGGTTGTTAAAAGAAGGAATTATTCTTAAACACCCGGTGTTAGGTTATATTATGGGAAACGGATATTTCGAGTATAATACATTCGTATTGAGAGGCCATGTAGATGCTGATACTATGAGGCGTCTATACTATTTACTTGAAAATGGACCAAAATCAATGTCATCGTTTGTCCATACGTGGGAAAATGAATTGACAATTAAACAGGTGCGTACGAAAATTGAAAAACTTGTCGGATTGGTACTTAGTAAGACTGGTAGAGGGAGAGGTACATTATATGACTTTATTAAGAATAGTTAATTTGAAAAATATAGCCCTTTGATTAATAGGCTAATAGCTTATTTGTAATAGTTTTTTAGAATTTATAGCCTATACATAGTTATACGAAGGTAGTGCAATTTGAAATACTGCAATACCTTCGTATAACTATATATACTATTGAAGACTTACTCGTTGACTACCTTTATTGTATACGTTGCGGGTTTAACGCCTTTGGCCGATACGGTGAATTTAATCTCGCCCGGTTGCGCGCCGCTTCTCACTATGGCCGTGGCTGCACCGCTGAACAGATCCATTTCCGCATTCTGGAACGGCAGTACGCATGTCGGGTCGCCGTTGGCCGTTGCCTCGAAACTGCCCGCGCCCGTCACGTTGAACTTGACGCGGCGGCTGTCGGTCGGTACGATATTACCATCTTTGTCAGCCACCTGCACGGTGAGGTAGGCGAGGTCATCGCCGTTGGCTGCCAACTTGTCGGTATTGGAAGTAACGACAAGTTGATGCGGCTTGCCTGCAGTCTTGACAATCTTCTCGGCGGCACGATTACCATCTTTGTCATAGGCCACTACTTTGAGTTCGCCCGGCTCATAACGCGTCTCGTTCCACATCAGGCGGTAACGCGTCTGGAGCGTGGAGTCATTTTTCTCGCGCACGCCCCGGCTCTTGCCGTTGATGAAAAGCTCGGCCTTGGGATACGACGTATATACGAACACCGGAGTCACTTCCCCCTCGCGTCCTTTCCAGTTCCAGTGCGGAAGCACGTGGAGCGTGGCGTCATCTTTGTTCCACTGCGAGCGGTAGAGATAATAACGGTCCTTGGGGAGCGATGCGAGATCGATTATACCGAACACCGAACTGTGGCTCGGCCATGCATCGGTATCGTAAGGCGACGGTTCGCCCAAGTAATCGAAGCCTGTCCATACGAACTGACCCAATACCCACGGCTGTTCGTCCATGTAGAAATCGATGTCGGGCGTGTTCGACCAGAAGCAGCTCTCATTGTCATAGCTCGATGACTGATTGTCGGGATGTACTACCTGATTGTGCTCGTTCTCGAATGATACGGGAAAATGATACACGCCGCGCGACGATACCGTCGATGCCGTTTCCGACCCCAGTATCATGCGCTGCGGCAGCATCCCGTACGCTTTCTCGTAATATTGCGGCTTGTAGTTGAATCCCGGAATATCAAGCGACGCTGCAAACCCGTTGTCGAGCACGGCGCCTATCTGGTCCATGCCGCAGGTCACGGGACGCGTGGTGTCGAGACCCTTTATCATATCCTGGAGCATGACGAGTTCCTGCACGCCGTCAGGTCCCCACTGGCTCGGCACCTCGTTGCCTATCGACCACATTACCACCGACGGATTGTTGCGGTAATGCTTCACCATATTCGTGATGTCGCGCTCGGCCCATTCGGTGAAGAAACGTCCGTAGCCGTTGGGCGATTTCGGACGGAAACTCCAGTCGTCAAACGGTTCTATCATCAGCATCATGCCCATTTCGTCGCACAGCTCCACAAGCTCCGGTGCCGGCATATTGTGGGATGTGCGTATGGCGTTGGCCCCCATATCCTTGAGCAGCGCTATCTGATGGCGGAGTGCCGAACGGTTCACGGCCGCGCCGAGCGGTCCGAGGTCATGGTGGTTGCACACGCCCTTGAATTTCGTAGGCTCGCCGTTGAGGAAAAATCCTTTCTCGGGGATATACTCAAGTTTCCTTATACCGAACCGCGTGTCATAGCTGTCGACATCCTTACCGTCGACTTTCAATGTCGTCCGTGCGGTATAAAGCGCAGGGGATTCGGGACTCCACAATTGAGGATTGACTACGAGGAAATTCTGCGTATGCTTTTGCCCGTGGGCTATATACGGCGCATCGTTGCGGGCCACGACCTTACCCTCGGGATTGATGATTTCAGTCGTAACGTCAATCTTTTCCCCCTTCCGTGCTCCCTCAATCTCTATGGCAAGGCTTACCGAGGCTTCCTTGGCCGACACATCGGGCGTTGTGACAAATGTGCCCCATGTAGGTATATGCACCCTGTCTGTATTTACCAGATGGACATTGCGGTACAGTCCCGCACCGGGATACCATCGCGACGCGCGCTCGAAATTCTCCAGCTCCACGACCATATCGTTGTCGCCGGGCTTCACCGCATCGGTCACATCGGCGTAAAACGAATTGTATCCGTATGGCCAGTAAGCCACCTCTTTGCCGTTGACCTTTACATGCGCGTTGCTCATAGCGCCGTCAAACACAAGCGCTACGTTGCGTCTCGCGGTATCGGGCACTTCAAATGTCGTGCGGTACGTTCCTTTCCCTATGAAAGGAAGGCCGCCTGTTCGTCCCGTCTTTACCGTTTCCTCCGTCTCGCCGTTCTGTTCGACCGCCACTTTCTGGAGATCGTTGTCGCGGTCGAACGGTCCGTATATGGCCCAGTCGTGCGGTATCCTTACTTTCTGCCACGCGCTTTCGGCGGCTGCATCACCTTTTTTGAATTCCCAGCCGTCGTTGAGGGTAGTGACTCTTCTCTCGCCGTAGGCGGTGAAAGCGATGGCTCCCGAAAGAGCCATCGCAGATATTGTTTTTATTACTTTCATTTGTTTTTATTCTTATATTCCACAAATGCATCAAGGGCAATCGTCGGGGAGTCGTTGTCGAAGCATCCGAGCTGGTATCCGCCGTTATATCCGCCGGGGGCTTCCGGTTCCCAGTAGAACACGCCTTCGACGTTGGCTGTAAGCGCCTTTTCGATAAGTGCCTTTGTCTGCTCCGGCTCGTTGTAGGGCGCGCCGATTTCGCATATCATCACAGGTTTGCCGTATTTCTCGCGGCAATGCTCCACATTGGCTATGCAGTCATTCACGACCTTTTCCCAGCCGCCGGTCTCGCCGGCCTGCTCGGCCCAGTACGGATAGAGCGACATGCCTATCATGTCATACTTCCCGCCGTTGGCTTCAAGTATGTCAAACATGCGGTCGTAACGCTCACGGTCATTGCCGCCGTCAAGATGCACGATAACTTTGGCGTCGGGAAACACTCCTTTAACGGCATCGTAGCCGGCGTTGTTCAGTCGTGTGAGCTGTTCGGGATTGTCGACGGAACCTGCCGGAAGCATCATGCCCGGAGTGGTCTCGTTGCCCACCTGCACCCATTCGGGAGTGACGCCTACTTTCTTCAGCGCCGTAAGTGTCTCGGTGACATGGTTTCCTACCGCCTTGGTCAGGTCGTCAAACGACAGTTCTTTCCATGCTTCCGGCATCTCCTGGTGCCCCGGGTCGGCCCATGTGTCGGAGAAGTGGAAGTCAATCATCGTGCGCAGCCCGAGGCTGTCGGCGCGCACCGCCTTTTTTACCACATCGGCTATATTGTTCCAGCCGTCTTTGGGATTGACCCATACGCGCAGACGTATCGAGTTGACGCCGCAATAGTCGCGCAGCAGCTGCATGCATTCCATCTCGCGGCGTTCTGTCCCCGGAGTATAGAACTTCTGTCCGTTGGCTTCCATTTCTGTTACCCAGCTTACGTCGGCACCCAATGCGAAGCCCGTTTCCTTTACATTCTTCTCGGCCGGTGTCGGCTCCGCATTGTCCTTGTCCTGCTTTCCGGAGCATGACAATACCGTTGCCGACAAAACCAGTGCCGATATGATTATTGATGTATATTTCATGGTTGTCTGTATAGTGGGTTATTATTTGAATGCGTCAAGTGCCACGGTAGGCATTCCGTTCTCGAAGCACCCTTTCTTGTATCCGCCGTTGTATCCCGCCGGAGCCTGCGGCTCCCAGTAGAATATGCCTTTGACATCGAGCGATGCGGTGCGGGCGATTATGTCGGTGAGCATTGCCTTGCAGGCGTCGGCCTCACGGTAGTCCATTCCCACTTCGCATATCATCACGGGCTTGCCGTAGGTGGCGGTGACATAGCTGATGTTGGCAATCAGGTCGTCGGTAGTGCTTTTCCAGCTATCGGCATCGGGATAGAACGACATTCCTATCATGTCATATTTCCCGCCATTGGCCTTGATCGCGCCGAATATGCGGTCGTAGCGCCATTGGTCATTGCCCTTGTCAAGATGTACGATGACCGATGCGTTGGGGAACACCGCCTTGACGGCATCATATCCTGTCGATACGAGTTCGGAGAAATTCGCGGGATTGTCAATCGACCCTAACGGGAAGAGCATCCCCGGCGTTGTCTCGTTGCCTATCTGCACCCATTCCGGCTCAATGCCGTAGGCTGCCAGGCCCGACAGCATTTCGTTGACATGCGATGTCACGGCTGACTTAAGACCGCTCATGTCGAGGTCGGCCCAGGCTGCCGGAGTCTCCTGCTTGCCGGGATCGGCCCAGGTGTCGGAGAAATGGAAGTCAATCATCAGGCGCAGCCCGAGCGAGTTGGCGCGCCGTGCCTTGACAAGCACGTCGTCGACATTGTTCCATCCTTCTTTGGGATTGACCCATACGCGCAGACGTATGGCATTGACACCGCAATGCTTTTTGAGAAGCTCCATGCATTCCGTCTGTGTGCCGTCGGGAGCGAAGAATTTTTCCCCCTCGGCTTCCATCTGCGTAAGCCAGCTCACATCGGCTCCCTTGGCGTATGTGCCGCGTTCGATTTCAATAGGTTTGTTATCGGGCACCGGATTGCTCACCGGGCTGTCCTCGCTGCACCCCGTAACGGCCGCTGCAGAAAGGGCAAGCGCCATGGATGCAAATATTTTTGTCATTTTTTTCATTATTATTCAGAACGTTTTTTTATCAATATATACCGTAAAAAGTAACGGCTGACGGCATTTACTTATTATATCGTTTTTCGCTAACTATCCGGACGTTATATTTTTTTTAGAGGGTGTTTAACTTTTATTGTCAGACACCCTCTCGCTGTAGGGTAGTGGCCGCGGTTTTTAACCGCGGAAAAACACTCGCGGAGAAATACTGTCGCGGAAAAAGTTATTGGACTTCGGAGTATGAGTACGTGCTGTTGATAAGGTCCACGGTCAGCAGATATGACCCGTTGGCAAGCGCGTTGTCCCCGTCAAATCCGTCATGGCCGTAAAGGAGCACTCCGTCACCTCCGCCGAAACATACGTCCCAGCTTTCGTTGATGAGGATTTTGACACCCCACGGTGTCTCGGCTTTCTTTTCAACCACGGCGGTGAATACGCCCGGTGTCTCCGACTGCGTCATCGGCATCTTGGTCCAGTCATCGTTAAGTCCGGAGTAGCATACAGTATTGACGGCAGTGACCTCATATTTCAGGGCGTCGATACCTACGTTCAGTATGTACAGTCCCTCCTCGGGTGCCGGAATATTGGTCTTGGCGCCGAATTTCAGGTTGCCGCCCATTGCGTCGCCTTCTCCGCCGAATCCCCACGCATCGTCCCAGTTGCCCGATTCCTTATAGAGCTTGTAGCCCCATTTCGATGCGAAATATACGCCGCCTGCGTATGCGGTTTCCTCCTCGTTGTAGAGGCGAAGGAAGTGGTTGAAATGCCATTTGCCCGATACGGCGTCGTCATGTCCCGAGATATACAGGGTCGGTTTGGCCGGTTCTACGGGTTCAACCGATTCAGCCTCGAACGTTACAGCCCACTGAAGCGGATTTACCATGGTCAGCTTCATCACCTGCTTGCCCGACGCTGTCACATTGACTGCCACTGTCGAAGCGCTCTCGGTGTAGCTGAGGTTGTCGGCTGTGCCGCTGAGTGCCACCGGTTTGTTGATTGACGAATCCTTGTCGCCGGTCGACATGTCATAGAGCGTGCCTGTGCCTGCAATGGTGATGTTCTTGGTCCCGGCCTCTGTGTCGACGGTCATCTTCCATTCGTTGGCCTTACGGTCGAATTCCATTGTGCCCTCGATGTCGCCCGATACCGTCAGCTGAGGTATCAGCAGTGCGCTCCACCACATTTCCACGGTGTTGACTACTGTGTAATAGCAGCCTGCCGTGCCGGGATACCAGAAATTGTATATCTTGTCCTCAAGCGCGAGTGATGACACTGCGAATGTGCCTGCGGTGGCCGAGTTGCCCCAGATGACTCCCGTGGCGTCCTTCATGTACCAGTTCTCCCAGCCGTTTACTCCGGTGAATCCTTCGTAGATGCCGTTCTCAGTCGGCGACATGAGTGTCCTCGTCGTCATCTCCTGGTTCTTGTCGAGCACGTAGGCCACGCTCATGTCTATACGGTAAGGCGTCACGAAAATGCTCAGTACGTTGCTGTACGTCGGGTCGATGTTCTTGCCGACTACGGTCTTTATTCTGATGAACACTTCGGCGCGCTCGCCACCCTCGACTCCGAGTCGGCTCATCACCGAGTTGAGTTCCTCGACGGTGAACTGGCATGAATACCGGCCGTCGGCTATGGCGGTGCTGACTGCGTTGCTGAAATCCGATGAGAGCGACATCTCCACGCTGTTGGTAAGTACGCCGTCGGGGAGCGCTACTGCAGGATTGCTCAGTGTCAGGTTTCCGTTTTCATCCCAGTTGAGGGTCAGCGCAAGCCCTTTCAGGTTATTGTAGTCAAGCACAATATCCTTCGACGAACTGTCCACAGTGACATCGTCGTTCGTATTGATGGTCAGCATGTCACCGTCCTTGTCGCACGATACGGCTGCCACCCCTGCGAGCAACGCGATGCATATCTGTGATATATGGTTGATTGTCATATCTGATGTTGTTTTAATTGATTAGTAATTGGGGTTTGAGAGATTGGTATTGACCGAAAGTTCGGTGGCCGGGATGGGGTAGATTTCATACTTACTGTCGACAGCCTTACCTTCGGCTACTCCGCCTTTCCATTGCCATATATACTTGTCGGTGGTGAACATCCCGAAACGGCGCAGGTCGGTGCGGCGTACCGATTCGTGGAGCAGTTCGCGGGCGCGTTCGTCGATGAAGAACTGCAGGTCCATCTCCGCGTCGGTGATATTGCCCGATTTGTCGCCGTAGGCACGTTCGCGCACCAGGTTCACAAGATCAAGCGCTTCGGCGCGGCTCATGCCCGAGCCACCTCTTACTACCGATTCGGCTGCCATCAGGTACACGTCGGCCAGACGGAACACCGGCAGGTCGGTCGAGCATCCGTTGACCGCGCTGTTGGAAGCTGCGGTGCCGTCGTCATACAGGTTGGTGAACTTCTCGCTGAAATAGCCCTGCGACTGGTCGTTGTACACTGTGATGTACTGGGTCTGTCCGTCGGTATAGAACATGCAGCGGCTGTCTTTCGACGTGGCTACATCGCCGAACTTGGCCGGTATCTCGCCGCGTACGCGGAAATTGCCCCAGCCGCTCGTAATGCCGTATTTGGCCGGATCCTGTGTGGATGAGTTGGAGCATGACCCGCATATTATATTGGTCGTGGCTCCCCATGTCACCGTGGTGGTGGCGTCCACTACAAACGAGAATATGATTTCATTCGTGCGCAGATGGTTGGATGCGTTGAACAGTTTGTAAAATTCAGGCTCAAGGGTATACTGGCCGCTTCCTATGATTTTGTTGCAATAGGTGATGCAGTCGGTGTAGCGGGCCTGGCGTGTGTAGACTTCGGCATTAAGGTAAAGGCGTGCCATAAGTGCCCATACTGCGCTACGGCTTGCGCGGCCATACTCGTTCTGCATGGGTACCGTTTCCTCGATGTCCTTAAGTTCGCTTTCTATGAACGTGAACAGGTCCTCATCGCCGTATCTTTCGGGCACATATCCCGATATAGGTGTGTCCTCGTTGGAGAACGGTCCCTGTGCGTACAGGTCGAGCACCCAGTAGTAGGCGAGGGCGCGCAGATAGCGGGCCTCGGCCTTCATAGCCCTGATTTCATCCTGCTCGGCGGCTGAGAAACGGCCGATTGACGATTCCGTAGAGTTGCGTATGAACTCGTTGCACACAGAGATGGTGTAGTAAAGGCGGTAGTATGCGTCCTGCACCCATACGTCGTTGGCATCCCAGTTGAAATGCGATACGTCATAGAGCGAGCTCCACGTGTTGATGCTCTCGTCGGTAGCGTCCTCCTGCATGTTGAAGATGCAGCGCGACAGGTCATAACCCTTTTCCGAGTCGATATCCTTGTCGCCGTCCTTTTCCTGACCGGTGATTACGAAGCAGGCGTAGGCCTTGGCCAATACCTGTTTGTAGGTGTCGGGATTGTCGTACACCACTGTGGCGTCCTGTTCGAATACGGGGCGCTGGTCAAGGTCGTCGACGCATGAGGTGAAGGTCATCGCCCCGATTGCCAGTGCCGTCAATATATATGCTTTTTTCATTGTTGTGTCTGTTCTGTATGGTGATTAGAAATTAAGTCCTACTGTGAGTGAATATGTGCGCGGACGCGGATATACGTTCGAGTCTATGCCGTAGCTCACTTCCGGGTCTATGCCCGAATAGTTGGTGATGGTGAACACATTTTGTATGTTGGCCGACAGGTGCAGGTTGACACTGCGCCATACCTTGCCGAAGTCATAGCTCAGCTGCAGATTGTCCATCTTCAGGAACGATGCGTTCTCCACATAGTGGTCGCTGTAATGCTGGCGCATCGAGAAGCCTGTGTCGAGGTAGCTGCGGTTCATGTTGTTGAGCTGGTAGGCGTTGTATGATACCGTTTCCCATGCGCCGGTGTTCATTGCCATGGCGTTGTACACGTAGTTACCTATGTTGGCGCGCAGAGAGGTCGACAGTGTCCACTTCCGGTAGCGCAGGCTCGTGCTAAGGCCGAGTATCCAGTCGGGTGCCGGCGAATGGTAGTGGTAGAGGTCGGATGAGTTGATCTGGCCGTCATTGTTGAGATCGGCGTATACTCCTTCAATCGGGCGCCCGGTCTTGGGGTCGTATATCTGCTTGTATACGTAGAATGCGTAAGGTGCGTAACCTGTCGAGAATACCTGCACGCGGCGGCTGTCGACCGATGAGCCTACCAGTGTGTTGGGCGACTCGGCGTCGGGCGACATGGTGAGGTTGGTGATTCGCGATTTCTGCCAGGTGGCGTTGGCTGCCACGTTCCACGACCAGTCTTTGCTGTCGATGATGTTGGCGTTGATTGACAGCTCGAAGCCCTCGCTGTCAACGTTGCCTACATTCGACAGGATATATTTGGCGAAGTTCGTGCCGGCTGCGCAGGGTACCGATGCCAAAAGGTCCTCGGTCTTGCGTTTGTAGTAGTCTACCGTACCGGTGATGCGGTTGTTCATGAATCCGAAGTCGAGACCTACGTTCCATGCCTTGGTGGTCTCCCATTTCAGGTCGGGGTTATAGGCTTCCGGACGGTAGGTGAAGATGGGAATTCCGTTGAATACATATTGCGCGCCCTCCTGCGAGATGGTGTACACCGGCATGTGCGAGTAGTTGGCGATGCCGTCCTGCTGGCCTGTCTCGCCGTAGCTTACCCTTATCTTGAGGTCGTTCATGACATCGCGGGCGAAATCCCAGAAATTTTCATTGGATACGCGCCATGCGAGCGCTACCGACGGGAATGTACCCCAGCGTTTGTCCTTGGCGAATCTTGACGAACCGTCGCGGCGGAATGTCGCCGTCAGCAGGTAGCGGTTGTCGAACGTGTAGTTCAGACGTCCGTAGTACGATAGCAGCGTATGGCGCTCGTCGGTCGGTGCCGATGTCGACTGCACTTCCCCTGCCTCGTTGTAGCTTTCATAATAAGGTGAGTAACGCTTCCACCACTGGTAGTCGTAACCGACGGTTACGTCGACTGCGCTCTTTATTGCGTCGAACTCTTTGTTGTAGTTGCCGTAGATGGTAAACAGTTTGTTGTATGCCTTCTTGGGACCTACGCATGAGATTGAACCTCCCTGGTTGAAACCGCTCCACGATTCGGCGGAAGTATAGTAGTCACTCTTGCCCTGTGCGCGGTCGTATGCCGCAGTGGCGTGGAAACGCAGTTCCGGAAGGAAACGCACGCGGTAATCCACGTCCACGCTTCCGATGAGGCGGTGCGTATGAGCCTTGTTTCGGTAGTTGAGGAGCCCGACCGGGTTGGCTGTCGCTCCGGTCACCGGTATGCCGTTGATGTCGACCGGCTCGTTGTATCCTAAGAACGCGTCATTACCCGAGTATACGGGGATAGTGGGGTTGTAGGTGGTGGCGTTCCAGATTATGGAGCCGCTCGGGTAGCGCGCGGTGTTGTACGATGCCTTGCCGCTGATTGTGAATTTCAGGTCGTCGTTGAAGAATGACGGGCTCAGGTTGATATTGCCCGAGAAACGTTTGTTCTCGTCGTTCTTCATTATGCCCTCCTGATAGAGTGCGCCTAATGATACGCGGAACGGCAGCCAGTCGGTCACACGTCCCGATACGCTGATGTTGTTGTCGGTGCCGAAGCCTGTCTGCATCACTTCGTCGGTCCAGTCTGTGTTCTCGTTGCCGAGCAGCGCTATCTGCGCCTCCGAACCGCGGGTGCGTATCACGTCGACAAACTCGTCGCGCGACAGCATGTCGGCTGTCTTGGTCTTGGTCGATACCGAGTTGGTGGTCTGGAACGACACCTTGATGCCGTCGCCTTTGCCTTTCTTTGTCGTTATGAGTATGACGCCGTTGGATGCACGCGAACCGTAGATGGCCGTCGACGACGCGTCCTTGAGCACTGTCATGCTCTCGATGTCGTTAGGGTTGATCATCGACAGGAAGTTCCCCTGGCCCTGTATGTAGCCGCCTACTTCCATCGGCACGCCGTCGATTACGATCAGCGGGTCGTTCGACGCGTTGAGTGATGCGCCGCCACGTATGCGGATAGTGGAGCCGCCCGTGGTGGCACCGCCCGAATTGACTATCTGCACGCCGGGCATCTTGCCGTTGATAAGTTCTTCGGGTGAGGTGATTACTCCCTGGTTGAAGTCTTTTTCGCTGATGGTGGAAATCGAACCGGTAAGGTCATCTTTCTTTCTCACGCCGTAACCGATTACAACGACTTCGTCAAGCACCTCGGCATTCGGCCTCATAGTCACGTCGATTACATCCGATGTGATGTCGACAGTCAGGTTCTGGTAGCCGACGTAGGTGAATGTAAGTTGCTTTGCGCCTGCCGGCACCTTTAAAGTATAGTGGCCGTCGAAATCCGTAGATGTTCCGATAGCCTCGCCTGCGACCTTGACCGATGCTCCTATGAGTGGTTCGCCGGTCTCGTCATTGACAGTACCCGTGACTGTCCGCTGGTTCTGTGCAAATGCCGAAACGGGTATAAAGAGAATTGCCAGGAGAAGTCCCAGCAGCCGGCTCTTTAATTCGGTTGCACCAATTACTTTGTCCATTGGTAGTGTTTTGTTGTTGATAATTTATTTAAGGTAAGTAACTGTTCAAAATTATTTTGATATTATGACGGAAGGATTTTTCAGGCGATTTCCGGTGAGGAAGAAGGAGTGTAGCGAGCTACATGACTGATGACGAGACGGAAAGCGACGAAAAAGACTCCGGCAGAATATTAAAATAATGAAGATGGTTACTATAAAATAATTTTAAACAGTTACTTAATTAGTTTGTGGTATTAGCTTTCGAATACAAAAACTGAAAACAATCTTTTTTATCTTGGCTGTCATACCCGTGTGAAGCTGTAAAACTTTACAATGCAAATATAGGTTACGGTTAAAGTATTTATGGCGCTTTTTCAGACAATTGATGCAACAATTCGGACGACAGCGTGTTTTTCTTCCCGTTTGTCCGCTTTTTACTTACGCTGAGTTGATAGGGGCGGGGGCGTCTCGCCCCCGTGGTAACTTTCAGTGTGTAAAGATAATACTCCGAGGGCGAGCGCCCTCGCCCTATCTATACCCCTTAAGTAAACAGCACCGGGGTGCAGCCATACAAAATGGCGCGTCCTGTTTGCGATATATTATAAGTTCTGCAACGCCTTCTTCTGAAATTTATTCCGTAGGTTTGTCGTCCGATTTGTACTGGCTCGGTTTCACTCCGAACTGAGCCTGGAAGCAGCGGGCGAAATACGACGGTGTCTTGAAGCCTACCATATAGCATATCTCCGACACTGTAAACCGTTGCTGGCTCAGCAGCACGGCGGCTTTCTGCAGCCTCACGCTCCTGATATAGTCGAGCGGCGATATATCCATATATTTCTTTATCAGTCTGTAGAGCTGTTTTTGTGCAATTCCGCTCTTTTCGCACAGCAGATTCACGTTCAGGTCGGGGTCGGATATGTTTTCCTCTATTATTTTAGCAATCCGGGCAAGCGCCTTTTCGTTGAAGCTCTCAGCCTCGATGGGCTTGCTCTCGGCCTCGGTGATGGCCTGTATGCGCACTTTCTCCTTTATCTCCCTGCGCGCTTTGAGCAGCTGCGTGATGCGGCCGAGCAGTGCTGTAGGCTCGAACGGTTTCGTCATGAACACGTCGATACCGAGTTTTATGCTCTCCGTCTCTGTCTTGTTGTCTGACTTGGCTGTAAGCATGATGATCGGCACAGACGACAGCCGCGGGTGCTGTTTCAGCTGTCTCACCATTTCGAGCCCGTTCATCACAGGCATCATTTCGTCCGCTATAATCAGGTCGGGAATAAACGACGACGCGATTGCAAGTCCCGTGCGTCCGTTGTCGGCCGTCAGCGTAGTATACTCTTTGACAAGTATGCCGGTGATAAATTCACTTATCTGCAGGTTGTCTTCCACTATGAGTATTTTCGGCTTGCCGTTGTCGTCCTGCGTGACATCACGCCGCTCTGACGTTTGCACCTTTTCCGATATGGGAAGTGTCACCACGAACGATGTGCCCTGTCCCTCTTTGCTGTACAGGCTGATATTGCCGTCCATGAGTTCCAGGTATTTCTTTATCAGATAAAGCCCGAGTCCGGTGCCCTCCTTCAGTTTTGATGTGGCCGGAGAGCGGAACATGCGCTGGAACACCAGCGGCTGGTCGCTTGCCGATATTCCGAGCCCGTCGTCCGATACCACGATTTCAACCCTGTCGCCCTGCTGGCTGATACCACATGATATGGTCGCCCCGTCATCGGAATACTTGCATGCATTCGACAGCAGATTGGTGATGACTGACTCGAATTTTACCGCATCAGCCTCTATCTGTATACGTGGATTCGACGCGTGGAATATGAAATTTTTCTGCGGGTTGTTCTCCTTGAACACCTCGAACACCCCCTTGCAGAATTCCACTACGTCAAATACCGAGAGTATGAGCAGGTTCTCGTCGTCATCCTCCAGATGGCGAAGCTCGAGCGTACGGTGTATCATGTTGTTGAGACGCACCGCATTGTCATAGACCGCTTCGAGGCTCTTTTTGCTCTCCGGGTCTTTGGCCTTCTCCTTGAGCAGGCTTACCGGGCCGATAATCATTGAGAGCGGGGTCTTCAGGTCGTGCGATATGTTGGACAGGAACGACAGCTTGCGTTCCACGTTTTCCAGTGTGCTGAGCCGTTCGCGTTCGCGTATGGCACGGATATTGCGCCGCCGCATATACCATACTATCCATATTATCAGTCCTGCCGCTATTATTGCGTAGGCTGTGATTGCCCACCATGACAGGGCCGGAGGCGCCTTTACTGTCAGGGGTATTGATACCGGTGCAAGCGGTGAGCCTACAGTCTTGACAAGTACATCGTATTTCCCCATCTTGAGGTCGGAGAATGTGATTGAATTGGCTCCCTCGGGCATTACGACCCAGCCGCCGAGTGTGTCGGCCGGCGACTCAGCGAGCTTGTACATGTAGCGCTGTACCGATTCGGGCGAGTAGTCGAGCGAGCTTACCACAAGCGTTATGCCCCCGCCGTAAGGTATCGTCATCCCTTTCACTCCGTCCCTGATGTCCGACAGATTGAAGTTGCCCTCTCCGCGGTCGTTGAGTATCATTTTTATTGTCCTGTAGTCGGTTGCTTTCCTTACTATATTCCTGTCAACTTCGACAATCTCGTCGGTACCGCCGAGATACACTTTGTTGCTTGCACTGTCTTCATATACCGCGGTATACGATTTCTGCGGTATCGGCAGAAGGCTCGCCGCGGGTATATTGCCGTCGACCCTCCACACATTGCTTTGGGTGGACACCCACATGCCGTCGCCCACGCTTCCCATGGCAAGCGTAGTCTCGTCGCTGTTTGTAGGCGGGAACTTTATTATCCTGACATCGTCATTGTCGGTGTCGAATATGATTACGCCACCCTTGAACGCACACCATACCTTCCCGCTGCGGTCCGTGTTGATATGCGTGGGGTAGCCGCCGGTCAGCGCGAATATGTCGTAAGTGTCTGTATGTCCGGTCGCAGGATTGAGGCGTGTCAGTATGTTGTCCCTGAACAACAGTATCCAGATGTCGCCGTTGCGGTCCTTTATGACATCGTTTACAAGGTCATTGGTAAGTTTTAGCGGCTCCGTGTCGGTGTTTATCGACATGTCGGCCGTTATAACTCCATCTCCGGTGCCGAATTTAGATTTGTCAACATAGTGCAGCCCGTTGAGGAAACTCCCTATCCAGAAATGGTCCCCGTCCTCCACAAGGGCATATACCCAGTTGGAATTGTGCTCTCCGTTCCTGTCTACGATATGGAACACATCGAAATTATCCTTCTCGCGGTCGAACCGGTTGATACCGGCGTCTGTCGCAAACCACATATTGTGTTCAGCATCCTCGTGGATAGCGCGAACACGATTGTGCGACAATGATTTCGGAGTCCCGCTATGGCGGTACCAGCTCGGTGTGGCATTTGCCCCGAGGCGTATCACTCCGTTGGTACCCCCGAACCAGATGTTGTCCTTCGAGTCGCGGTATATCAGATGTATTTCATTCCCTTCGCCGGAGTGCGCAAGAGTGCTGAGTTTAATAGTCCGGATGTAACTGGAATTGGAGGCGATGGAAAATCCGCGTTCATGGCCGGTCCATATATTGTGCTCCCCGTCGGCATATATGCACCATATCTCGTTGTCGGCCAGACTGAGTTCCTCCCTCGAGTCATGGCGGAAATGCTTTATGCTGTCACCGGCCATGTCCAGTACGCCGTTGTGTGTGCCGATAAGTATATGGCCCGCATCACCTTTCGACATGCTTTTTATGTTGTTGTTCCCCACGGCGGTTATCGTCTCCCACCGCTCATTGGCCGGAGTGTATTTAAGAAGAAAACCTTCGCCGCCGATATAGATGCTTTCCTTATCGTCCGCCTCGAGAAGGCAGTTGACAAAGAGAGTGCTGTTATGGCTGTCGTTGCCCGTCGTTACTTCCAGCGGAATGAACTTTTCGGCGTTTGAATTCCAACGGGCGAGTCCGTCATACGTTCCCGCATACAACACGCCCCGGCTGTCGCGCAGTATGGAATATACCGACTTGTGCGGTAATCCCTTGGAATAATCGGTCAGCCTGCCGCTCCTGAGGTCCAGTTTGCATATCCCGTTCAGCCCTCCGATCCAAAGGTTGTCATCAACGAGAAGGAGCACCCTTATTTCCCTTGGGGTAGAAGCGACGTTCTCGGTTATCCGGCCTGTAGGATAATCGTATGTCAGCAGTCCGTTGTTGCACCCTATATATAGAGTGTCGTTCTTTTCGGCTATCGAATATACTTGGGTGCCGTAGAGTTCGGCCTTCCCCACAGGGTGAGCCGTGACCCCGTCATAAAAATACAGCCCGTTGTTAGTCCCGAGCCATACAATACCCCGGCTGTCGCGGAATATGCAGAACACCGCCGTCTTCTTCCCTTCCACCGTGACATTCTTCCACGACAGTTCCGGTTCCGGCAATTGCGGCACGCACCATCCCCGCGGCGACACACCCGCAACTACAATCAGCGCCAGCAGCACTCTGAACCATATTCCGGCAATATCACTTATTTTCATGGCAAGATATTTTAACACACAAAATGCATTACAGATAATACCTTACAAAGATACCGAATTTACGCAAAATCTCCCCCTTTGCCAATGCAACATTTCGGACAATCCCTACACCAATCCCGCCATATCTTATTTTTAATGTTAAGAATATGATACTTTCCTTAAGGAGAGCATATATTCCATAATACTGTCAAACGTTACTCACTATTAAATAATAAATCATATCAGTTTTGTTAAGTTTTGCTCAGCTCCTCTTGCTGGAGATAGAAGATGGTTTTCTGACTTTCAATTTCTTTGCGTAATTCATCCTCGCTTGGAAGCACTGTCAGATATTTTGAGGCAAAGAGTTGTTTATTGCCGTTAAGAACCGAATACTTGGCTATATCTTGATCGGTTTCTGCGCATAATACGATTCCTAAAGTAGGATTGTCACCTTCTGTTCTTTTCAAGTCATCATACATACGCACGTACATGTCCATTTGTCCGACGTCCTGATGAGTAATCTTTTTAGTTTTCAAATCAATCAGCACAAAGCATTTCAGTATATAATTATAGAAAACAAGATCAATATAATAATCATCGGTTTCAGTGACTATATGCTGCTGTCGTTCTACAAACGCAAATCCTTTGCCAAGTTCCATTATGAACTGCTGCAAGTGATTGATTAGTGCTGTCTCCAAATCTTTCTCTGTAAATTTCTGGTCTTTTGAAATTCCAAGGAATTCTGTAACGTAGGGAGACTTTAGAAACATCTCGGGGGTAATTGTGGAGAACTTTTTGTCATGTGTTTTGGCTTCCATTTCTTCTATGACGGCTTTTTTATCAGAAGAAGCAAGCAAACGATGATAATATTGTGTCGATACATTGCGGTCAAGTGTTCTGGAGGACCACATTTGGGAGGAAGCCTCTGTAAGATACCATTCTCTGGCTGTCTGGTCGGCAACTCGCAGGAGTACTCTGATATGTGTCCAACTGAGATTTGGAACGCATGCGTTCCAAATCTTCCAATCAGGGAAGAGTATATAGAATTGCCTGTAATTTTGAAGATTGCGGGGACTGAACCCTTTCCCCAATTCAAAAGTCAGTTGCCGGGATAATTCTTTCAATGTCGCACTGCCATAGTCGGCACGAAATTTCCCGCCCTGTTCTTCGTTGACTATTCGTTCTCCTATTTTCCAATAAGCATTGAGCATAATTGTATTTATAGCCATAGAACTTTGTGCTCTTGCGTTATCAAGAATCTTTTTGATGTCATTGACTAATTCGGGCGTGAATTTTTTATCTGTAGAATTTGATTTTATAGTCATGGTTCCCCGAAATATTGAAATTATAGATTACATATGCTTTTCACAAATATACAAAAAATCCGGGACTGACGATAAAGAGGTAATATCAAATTTCAGGGATTGACTGAAATTTGATATTACCTCTTTCAACACATTATGAAAAAGAGATTCTGTTAGTGCAAATCGGTGCTAACTAAAAGCTTACCTTGATGCCGCCGAGGGCTGTGAAGCCGGGCATTTCGTAGCCGCGGTTTATGGTATAGCGGGCGTCGGTTATGTTTTCCAGACGGGTGAATATGTCGGCATAGCGGCAGACGCTGTAGGTCAGTTTCATATTGAGGAGCACATAGTTCTGATGCTTTACGTCATCGGCCACATAGAGGCTGCCAGTGCCTTTAAGGTCGGCGGCAATCTTCAGCCTGTCCCAAAGGGTAAGTTCTCCTCCGAGATAATACTGGTTTTTCGGGGCGCCGGTGAGGTTGTTGAGCGACGTGTGCAGATAGCTGTATGACGCGTATAGCCGCAGGTTGTCGAGCGGATGACTGCTTGCCGACACTTCCACCCCCTTGTTGATGAATCGTCCCGTATTGGTATTCCTGTTGTCGAGCAGTTGTATCATGTCGCGCCCGCGGCTGTAATACAGCGTTATATCGACGTTCAGATAGCGGGAGAACCGTTTGCCGGCCGACACCTCGTAATTCATCATTTTCTCAGGCTGCAGGTCGGGATTTGCCATGCGGTAAAGATACAGTTCGCGGAACGACGGATTGCGGTAACCCATGGCAAGCGTCCCTTTTACGGTATATCCGTCGCCGGGATTGAGGGCGAACCCGAGTTGCGGCACCCATTGAGTGTCAAACATGTCGCTGTTGGCCATCCTCACTCCGCCGTTGAGATTGAGCAATTCCCCGCCTAACGACTGCGACAGCGTCACGTATGGGGAATACTCGTTGATTTTCTTCCTGCCTATGGTACTCATGGAGCCCGGGGCGTGCTGATTGCCGCCCGACACAGGTATCTCACCCGAATATCGGTCGAAATCGAATCCCACGGTAGCCGAAGCCCCTTGCCACGGACTGAAGTTCTGGTATACAATGACACCGAACCTGTCGTCCCTGCTGTGGAAATGCCGCGGGTCGTCAACGAAATGGCTACCGTAACTGTAATATACGCGTGCCGTGCCGTTAGTGCCGGCGTAGGTGTTCGTAGCACTGAGCGACGCCTCGCCGCGGGTGATGCTCTGGCGGTATATGTCGGTCGATTCCGGATTCGACAGCTTCGGATAAATCGGGTCGTTCCCCTTGAAATGCATTATGGTGTAGTCGGCTGCGGCTTTCCATCGTGTGGAGAAATCATACCCTACCTTCACGTATCCGTCGGCCTGCTTGAAGTCGAAGTTGTCGACGGTGCCGTCCGTGCGGTTGTATGATACCGAAGCGAGCGAGTTAAAGCGGCCGAAACGCGTAGTATTAGTAGCCGACGTCAGCCAGGTGTTGTACGAGCCGTACTGCGTGCTTATCGTGGTGTGCACTCCGTCGGCTGCCGCCTGCTTCGTTATCACATTGATAGCTCCGGCCATGGCGTTGGAGCCGTAGAGCACCGACCCGGGACCGCGAAGCACTTCCACACGCTCCACATACTCCTTGTCGTAAAAGTCGGCGATGTGATGTGAGTAGATGCCGGCGAACTGGGGCTGCCCGTCGACCATCATCAGCACGGCGCTCGCGCGGTCGCCGCCGACTCCGCGCAGCTTGATATGGCCCGAACCGCCGTTGCTCACCCCAAAACCGAATATGCTGCGTTCCGACACAAACAGACTCGGCACCATGCCCGAAATCGCCGACAGTACCTGCGTCTGTCCTGTCGCCTGCAGGCGTTCCTCTCCGATGACCGATACTGAATAGGGCAGCCTGTTTTTTGCCACACCGGCATTGGTACCGGTCACCACCACTTCGCCGAGCGGATGTATGCTGTCGGCGCTTTCCGTTGCAGGCGATGCCGTTGCTGGAAGTGCGGACAGAATGATAGCTGAAACGATTGTCCTTATATCCATACCGGATTATTTGTCCAGATCGATAATCTCGTATTCAAGCGAGCCGAGACCTATGGCGGCCGCATGGTCGATGGTGTGCGTGCCGTGGCGGCTCTTTATTCTCTCGATAAGCGGCGCATTGTCATTGCCCTCCGACGGCTTCATGTTGAATATGATGTCGGTGCAGGCCTTGTCGAGTGCCACGGGGTCGGTCGACGCGAGAATGCCGTAGTCCTTGAGCAGCACGTCGGCCGGATGACCGTTGCAGTCGCAGTCTACCGACATATTATTCATCACGTTGATATACACGATGTTGTCGCCGAAATAGTCATGCACACCCTGCGCGGCTGCCGCCATTGACTCGAGGAACAGATCCTGCTCGGCGATGTTGTCCCACAGGTTTTCCGTCTTGTCGGTCACTCCGGCTGAATGTATATACGCCTTTCCGTCGGCCGAGGCCACTCCGATGCTCGCGTTTTTCAGCACACCGCCGAATCCGCCCATCTGGTGTCCCTTGAAGTGAGCGAGGTTTATCATGTAATCGTAGCGCGGCAGATGGCTCCCGACGATGTCATATTTGATGTGGCGCCGGTCGCGTACAGGTATCTTCATCTGCCCATCCTCGTCCATCAGGTCGACGGGCGCTATCGAGTCGTATCCGTGTTCGTGTATCGTCTGCCAGTGAGCGTCAAATGTGTTGCGCTTACCTGCGTAGGCCGTGTTGCATTCCACGATTGTGCCGTGCACACTGTCGACGAGCGCGCTTATGAGCGTAGGTTTCAGGTAGTTGGGATTGCCTGCCTCGCCCGTACTTATTTTCACTGCCACGCGGTGGCCGTCAGCCGGACGTCCGAGCGCCTTATAGATTTTCACAAGTGCCTCGGGACTGATTTCCTTCGTCATATACACTTTTGACTGCGCGCCCGCCGGCATCACGGCAAGCATCATCATGGCTATTGCCCCCAATATTACATTCCTTTTCATATTTTATTCATTTATTGATACATAATGTTTGATTCTATCCAATCTATTGCTTACGATATGTTATATATCAAGCGACATTTCACTGATTCAGCGTTTTGCGGATGTCTGTACTTACACTATTTCAAAAAATTGTTTGTTGCATACCATACTTTTAGTATCTTTGTAGTGCAGTCCCGGTAATTCCTCTCCCTGATAATAGATGCAGGTGATGAATCCGGGTTTTTTTATGCCTTTACCATATCTGCCGGTTAATACTATCTACACATAATCCCGTTTAGAGACAACAAACAATATGAGAGCCCATCGGGCGCTACTATATCTGTTACTTTCGCAGTTGATTATGTCGATACAAAAATAATGATTTTTGTTCCAAAACATCTGTAAAGCAGCTGAAAGTTTATTCGTCAGAATGATTATAGTAAATACTCGGCGCTGTCGGTGGTATGCCGGTTTCTTTTTTAGCTATTTCAGTTTGTCGTATTCTTCGTCGGTGACAGGCTCGCACCATTCTGTGCGGGTGTCTTTGCCGCCGATTTCAAATGCCAAGTGCGAGAACCAGCTGTCGGTCGCGGCGCCGTGCCAGTGCTTCACGTTGGCGGGAATGTGGATTACCGTGCCGGGAAGAATCTCGACTGCCGGTTTGCCCTCTTCCTGATACCAGCCGCGTCCGCCGACTCCTACAAGCATCTGGCCTCCGCCTTCGCTCGCGTGGTGTATGTGCCAGTTGTTGCGGCAGCGGGGTTCGAAAGTGACATTGACAAATTTCACCTGCTCGGTCGATACTGGAGAAAGGTAACTGTTGCCGATGAAATATTTGGCGTATGCGGTATTCGGTTCGCCGACGGGGAACATCAGTTGATTTTCGTACTGTGTACGGGCATCGGCCGCCTCGGTCGAGTCGTTCCATACCTCTTTTGCCAGACGGAAAGCTCCCCATGCCTTGGGCCAGCCGGCATAGAACGCTACCTGTGTGAGTATCTCGGCTATCTCCGTGCGGGTCACGCCGTTGTTCTTTGCAGCCTGCAGATGGTGCAGGAACGACTGGTCGATGATGCCGCTTGCCACTAAGGCGGTGACGGTTACGATACTGCGGTCGCGCGAAGCGAGCCGGTCGGTGCGGCTCCATACCTCGCCGAAAAGTACATCGTCGTTAAGTTCGGCGAATTTTGGCGCGAACTCACCGAGTTGCGTGCGTCCGGCCGTCTGTTTTATTTCCGACGGGCCGGCTGTCAGTTTTGTTGGATTCTGTGCATTTGCCATAATCGTGATTGCTATTGCGATTGTTGATAAAATGACTTGTTTCATATAATATTATATTAATTTAAATCTACATGGCAAAAATAATACTTCCGCATATGAAATCACTTATACATATAACGGAAGTATCAACCAATTTTACAGATAGCCGTCGCGGCGTCACAATCTGTACTCTTCGGGAAGCACCGGCATCGCACCCTTCTGCGTGCACACGTAGGCCGACGTCCTTACAGCTGCCGCATGGGCTTCGGCCACCGTCTTTCCCTTGAGTATGCCCGATATGAAAGCGGCCGTAAACGAATCGCCCGCACCCACGGTATCCGCGACTTCCACTTTCGGTGTAGGCTGGAATGAGACATTGCCGGGTGTAAACACATAGCTGCCGTTGATACCGCAGGTAAGTATAAGCATCTTCAGATTGTATTTGCCGAGCAAAATCCAGCATTTGTCCTGAAGATCTATACCGGGATAGCCGAACATACGGCTCACCGTGATTAATTCTTCATCATTTATTTTCAGAATATTGCAGCGCTCCATGGAGTTGCACAGTATTTCCTTGTTATAAAATCCCTGACGGAGGTTGACGTCGAACACAATCAGTCTGTCGGGATCCTGCGGCATAGCATCCAGAAATCTGTTTATAGTGTTGCGCGACACGATGTTGCGTTGTGCAAGCGATCCGAAACATATCGCCGTGGTTCTTTCGGCGAGTTGTTCGAGGCGCGCGGTATACGGTATATTGTCCCACGCAACGTTTTCCTTGATTTCATATTGCGGTATGCCGGCCTGGTCGATTTGCACCTGCACGGTGCCTGTCGGGTAGGGGACACGTTCGATGAGATGGTTAAGCCCCTTGATATTGAAATTATCGATTATCTCATTGCCGAGAGCATCATCGGCCACAGCGCTGACAACGCAACTCGACAGTCCGAACTGCGACACGTGATATGCGAAATTGGCAGGCGCGCCGCCTATCTTTTTTCCTTCAGGGAGCACATCCCACAGGGCTTCTCCCATTCCTACTACTATTTCTTCCATAGGTATTATATGTTTAAGTTAAGTAACTGTTTAAAATTATTTTATATTAACCGTTCTCATTATTTCAATATTCTGTCGGAGTCTTTTTCGTCGCTTTCCATCTCGTCATCAGTCATGTAGCTCGCTACACTCCTTCTTCCTCAATGAAAATCGCCTGAAAAATCCTCCCGCCATAATATTAAAATAATTTTGAACAGTTACTTATTTTTTTATTTTCAACGTATAGAGCATAAGGAATATCACACCTGCTGCCATCACTGCCACCGCACCATGCTGGCTGCCTGTAAAGTCGCTTGCAAAGCCCATGGCGAGAGGGAAGACGGTACCGCCGAACAATCCCATTATCATCAGGCCCGATACCTCGTTCTGTTCCTTGGGTGTATTGTTGAGCGCCTGTGCGAATATTATTGGGAAAATGTTGGAGTTGCCCAGGCCGATAAGTGCTATTCCGGCGTATATCAGATGGATACTGTCGGATGTAAGAAGAAGTCCGATGGCGGCGAGCATCAGTGCCACACTGATTGCGAAGAATTTTTTGGGAGCTATGGTCCGGAGTGCGAATGCCCCTATCAGGCATCCTGCCGTACGGAATATAAAATAGAGGCTTGTGGCAAAACTTGCATCCTCGAGCGGAAGCCCGATACGCTCCATGATGATTTTTGGCGCGCAGGTGTTGGTGCCAACATCAATCCCTACGTGACACATTATGCCGAGGAAACACAGCACAATGAACGGACGGCCAAGCAGTCTGACACATTCGCCAATCCCCGAAGCTTTGTCGGGGCGCGTCTCGTTGATTGGCGTGGCTGACAGCATTGATATTGACAGTATGCTTACGACGGCATATATGGGAAACAGTATTCGCCAGCCGAGGCCGAATGTGATTGATGCCTGTGTGACACCCCATGCAGCGATAATGGGAGCCAGAAACGAAGCGATGGCTTTGACGAATTGTCCGAAAGTGAGCGTCGAGGCAAGCCTGTCAGGTGAAATCAGATTGCTTACCAGAGGATTCAGGGATGTCTGCATCAGTGCGTTGCCTATTCCGAGTAATGAAAAGGCGACAAGCATCACGTAATAGCTCTCGCCGAATATGGGTATGACAAGCGACAGTGCTGTCACGGCGAGACTGATGAGCACCGTCCTCTTACGTCCGATTTTATTCATCAGCATGCCGGTAGGCACTGAGAATATTAAGAACCAGAAGAATACAAGCGAGGGAAACAGATTGGCCTGCGAGTCGGTCAGTCCAAGGTCTTTCTGCACGTAATTTGACGCTGTGCCTACAAGATCGACGAATCCCATCGCAAAAAAGCATAGCATTACCGGGACTATCTGCATGATAGCGCTTTTACGACCCGGTGTGAGTGTCGGGGAGTTTTCCATGTCATTAACTGTATGAAAATTGTGGGTCTAATTATTTTTGATTGAATATATTTCAAGTGAATTAAGGGTCGCTTTTCCGCCTTCGGCCGCGATGGAGAGGGTGGTATAAGGTGAATCGGGAAATACGAGATTTGTCAGCACGAAGTTGCCTTCACCGTCAAATACCTCTATACTCGAGCGGTCAATGAAAATACGTAGCGACTGCATTGTGCCCTCACGCAAGGTCGGCGCTGTGACTTTAGCCGGGAAGTCATGGCTGAAATCCGTGATACCGCTTTGTCGCCGGTCAAAACTGAACGTTGATGCCTCCGGATTGAATGTCATGTCGACTTTCTCGTTATTACCGTTTGAGAGGGTTATTGTCACAGTATGGGCTTTCTTCGCGTTGAGCGACATCGTTATCTCGCATACGCCGTCGTTAGCCGAAGGGAGGGAGAATCTCGAAGGCTTCAGCCCGATGCCCCTGTTGCGGGCCGACACAGTCATTTTATCGCGGAGTGCCATGACTTCGGGCGATGGTACCGTTTTCAGATAATATTGTCCGTCAGCGCCTGTGAACAGCGATATGTCGCGAGGCAGCGTATTGGCGCTTCTGAACTGGCGTGTCGGTACTTCGGCTGCATATTGCCAGTTGCTCATCCATCCTATCACGACATTGCGGTTATCCGGAGCGTTGCTCCACGATACTGTAGCATAGTGGTCTTTGCCGTAGTCCATCCATTTGGTCGGCACGTTGCCTTCGCTGTCGGTGTCGGCAGTGAATTTCTTACCGTTGAAATCTCCGACGAAATATTGTGTGGCGCTTCCGCCGAAAGGTCCCCCCGGATTCAGATTGCATATAAGCACCCATTTGGATATGTCAGTTCCAACGACAGGCAGATACAGCAGATCGGGACATTCCCACACCCCATCCTGTGCGCCCAACCCTTTGCCGAATGCACTTTGCAGTGTCCACTCCTTCAGGTCAGTGGAGGTGAAAACCAGCATCTCGTGTTCGAGAGCATGAGCTAAAAGCAGATTCCACTCTCCGGTCTCGCGGTTCAGAAACATATTCGGGTCGCGTGCCTCGCTCTCGAGTGTCAGTATGGGATTGCCGGGATATATGGTGAATGTGGCTCCGCTGTCTTCACTGTGCGCAAGGCTTTGCATCTGGTTGATTCCCGCAGATGTGTAGAGCGCTATCACGGCATTTTCCCCGAAGCCGGCGCTCCCCGTGCTGTCGACGACACAGCTGCCGCTGAACACCGAGCCGAGTCCGTCAGGCTTGATGGCCACGTCGTGATGCTCCCAGTTTACAAGGTCGGTCGACGACGAGTGTCCCCATGTCATATTCTGCCACTTGGAGCCGTAGGGATTGTATTGGTAATACAGATGCCACACACCGTCTTTATAGAACATGCCGTTGGGATCGTTCATCCAGCCGTAAAGAGGGGTATGATGAAATACGGGCCGGAATTTCTCGGTGTTGGCCGTATCGAATGTGTCGCTGAGCCGGATGTTGTTCCAGCATGCATCTTCTTTAGCCTCACGCACCGACGAACGGCTCTGAGCGGTAATGATATTGAATATGATCTCGCTGTCTTTATATGACGATATGTCAAACGGGACATAGTAGTCCACTTTGTTGCGGGCGAGCCTTACGAAGAATGTACGTTCGGTCTTTCCGTCAAGCAGAAGATTGAGGGTGGCGTCCTCTACGCTTTCCTCGACAGGGAACAGCACGTATTTTGCATCGTCACTTACGCGTACGAGAGTATTGTTCGTGCCGAGATGGTCAATGGTTAATCCTTCGCCGGCACATATTCCCTGCATGGCTGCAAGAGCCGAGAGAATGCCTGATGTGATTTGTCTGATGTATTTCATGATTGATTCTTGTTGATTTTCGGTTCTGACAATGCAAAGCTAATATTAAAAATCATCGGTCCCTATCAAATTTGTTACATTGCGTATAAAAATTGTTGTAAGGCTTAATTTTTAATATCTTACGCACCAAATGTCGTTTTGAATTATTATATTTGCAGATCTTAAACAGTGCAGATTACATAATATAATAAATGAAAACCTTGAATCGTACTCATATTTTTGAAATTTTTTTTCTTGGGATTCTCCTCGTCTTTATACTTCCTTTGTCGGGTTGCCGGGATAAAAAAGTATACCGGATAGGGGTGTCGCAGTGCAGCGACGATGACTGGCGTACCAAGATGAATGATGAAATCAATCGGGAGATGATTTTTCATGACAATGCCGTGGTTGAAATCCGTTCGGCCGATGATGACAACGGGAAGCAGATTGCCGATATCCGCTATTTCGCCGACAACGGTTTTGATATCATCATCGCGGCTCCCAACGAGGCCGACGCGCTTACTCCGGTTATCAGGGAGGTATATGAATCGGGTATCCCGGTCATCATCTTCGACCGCAACATCAACGGTGACAGCTATACGGCCTTTCAGGGAGCTGATAATGCCGCTATCGGCAAATCGGCCGCCGATATGGCGGTGTCACTGGCCGGATTGCCTTGCGAGATACTGGAAATACGCGGTCTGAAAGGATCTACTCCGGCCGAGGAGAGGCATATTGGTTTTGCCGAAGTTGTCTCGGAAAATTCCGGCATGACAATAGCAGGTGAGGCTTACGGTAACTGGAACTATGATGACGCATACAGGATGACCGACTCGCTGCTGGCTATTTATCCATCGGTCAATGTAATATACGCCCACAACGACCGAATGGCCATAGCCGCCTCCGATGCGGCTAAATCGGCCGGACGGGGCGATATAAAAATCATAGGTATAGACGCCGCCCCTGAAATCGGAATACAGGCGGTCGCCGACTCGGTGATTGATGCCACATTCCTCTATCCAACGGAAGGATATCAGCTCATCCGTACGGCAATGGCTATTCTTGAAGGCAAACCCTATGAGAGTCATGCCATATTACCGGCTTCCGCTGCCGTAGATCTGTCGAATGCCGAAATCCTGCTCATGCAGAACAATGAGCTTAAAGCCGAGACTGACCGTATAAACTGGCTGAAAGGACGCGTCGACGAGTATTGGACACGTCATTCCGCACAGACTACATTGTTTTATGCCGCGGTGGCAATCGTAGTGCTCTTGTTCGTGATAATATTCGGACTTCTGAGGATATTCTGGACTAAAAGACTGCATCAGAAAAAACTTGCGGAGCAGAACCGAGAGCTCGAGCAGCAGCGTGACCGCGTCATTGCGCTTAACGAGCAGTTGCAGGAGGCCACACGGTCAAAGCTGATGTTTTTCACCAACGTGTCGCATGATTTGCGTACGCCCCTCACCCTTATTGCCGGGCCCGTGGAGCAACTGGCCGGTTCCGACAATCTTACCCCTGACCAGAAAGCGATGGCCGATATTGCCAATAAGAATGTCAGGATATTGAAACGGCTTATAAACCAGGTACTTGACTTCCGGAAATATGAAAACGGCAAACTGACGCTCAATCTATCGGAAGTCAATCCCTCCGATATGCTTACCGATTGGTGCGATTCATTCAAAGGTATTGCCCGCAGCCGCGATATAAGGTTCAGACTCGACGTTGTCTCACAATCCGGGTTTACCATGGCAGTAGATGTGGAGAAAATAGAACGCGTGATGTTCAATCTCATATCCAATGCATTCAAGTATACTCCCCCGAAAGGCGAGATAACAGTCGTCTTCAGGCATGATGCGGAGCAGGATAATGTGTTCATTACGGTGACTGATACCGGCAAGGGTATAAGTTCCGATGACCTCTCGCATATTTTCGAGCGATTCTTTCAGGTCGACAAAATCCATCCCAACGGGTCGGGTATAGGTCTCTCGCTTGCCAAGGCATTCGTTGAGCTCCATCAGGGTACAATCACTGCCGACAGCGAGCCGGGTAAAGGTTCGGTATTCACTGTCTCGTTGCCGATCAGACATGTCGGGGGCGATGTGGTGAGGCCGTCATCAGCGATAACAGCGGCTGATGTCAACCTTGAACTTGACGATGTCGCTGCCGTTGCTCCTGAAGTCGACAAGGACAGGACTGTCGTGCTCGTGATTGATGATAATCCTGATATACGCGCTCTTATCACGGAACTGCTCAAAAATGAATATACGGTTCTGACAGCCTCAAACGGTATAAAAGGCATAAAGATGGCGTCAAAATATATCCCCGACCTTATCATTTGCGATGTCATGATGCCCTTGATGGATGGCCTGGAGTGCTGTCGGCGTCTGAAAAACGAGCAGGCTACCTCACATATCCCTGTATTGATGCTCACTGCCTGCTCTATGGACGAGCAGCGTATCCGGGGATATGAATGCGGGGCCGACGCCTATCTGTCGAAACCGTTCAATTCGCAGGTGCTTTCGGCCCGATGCCGGGCATTGATTGAAAACCGTATGCGTGTGCGCGCTTCATTCTGTCTTCCGCTAAGAAAGGAGACATCTTCTGCCGGTATTCCGGAATCTGACAGTGCTGTGGGTTGCCTTGGCGACATTGACAGTGATTTTTACCACCGTTTTGTGGCGATAGTCGATGAAGAAATGTCGGATCCAGAACTGACGGTTGACAATATCGCACGCCGTCTGGGACTGGGACGTACGCAATTTTATCGTAAAATCAAGTCGCTGACAAACTATTCTCCGGTCGAGCTTCTGCGCAATATGCGTCTGGCCAAAGCCAGAACTCTCCTGACCTCTACCGATAAGTCTGTATCCGAGATAGCCTACGAGGTAGGGTTCTCCACGCCGGCCTACTTCGGAAAATGCTATAAGGACAGGTATGATGAGACGCCGACAGATATTCGCGGGCGGCTCAGGCAGTAATATCGTACGTCCGGCGTCACTTTCTATGATTTTATGAATGTTGTGTAATATATCAAAATCCGTTGTCTGTGCGGATTTTGATATATGATGCAACATATTTTATACTTTGTTGCCCGACAGGATTGTAGTTTTGCAGCATGACAATTTAACCCAAAAAACTATAATCATGAAAAGATTCATTCTTTATGCTTTCCTGTCGCTTGCGGCTGCCGTGGGTATGTATGCCCAGAACATCACGGTACATGGAACAGTATTATCGGCCACCGACGACGAGCCTCTTATCGGGGCGAGTGTGGTTCCCGCAGAGAAAGGCGCCGTCGGCGCCGCTACCGATTTCGACGGTAATTTTACATTGACAGTGCCGGAAGGTTCTGAACTTACAGTAACATATGTGGGCTACCGTCCGCTGACGGTCAAGGCTGTCCCGCAACTGACAGTCCGCCTTCAGGAGAACTCCGAACTTCTCGATGAAGTCGTCGTCGTGGGTTACTCGGCTGAAAAGAAATCGGATTTGACCGGTTCGGTATCTGTCGTCAAAATGAAAGATGTGGCCGATACCCCTACCGGCAATGTCATCCAGTCGCTGCAGGGGCGCGTGGCAGGCATGACAATCACTACCGACGGCACTCCGGGCGGACTCAGCACAGGCACTTCAATACGCGGAGCGTCATCATTCCGCAGCGATGCCAACGGGCCGCTCTACGTGATTGACGGTGTCATGACACGAGAAAACCCCGGCACTATCATCAACAGCAACGATGTCGAGTCCATCCAGGTGCTCAAGGACGCCGCCTCGGCTTCAATATACGGCGCACAGGCAGCCAATGGCGTCATTATCATCACCACGAAGCGGGCCAAGGCGGGTGAAGCGCATGTGACTTTCGACGCCACCCTTACCGCGCAGACCTACAACAGCGGTCTCGACCTGCTCGACGCCTATCAATGGGGCGATGTCTACTGGTCGGCCTACAAATATGCCCACAACGGTACGACTCCGTCATCGGCAATCTATGGCAACGGCGCGACAGCGCAGCTTCAGACATATAAAAACCTTAACGGTGCCGACGTCCTGCCGCAGACCACCGACTGGGAGAAGGAAATACACCGCACGGCTCTCATGCAGACCTACAGCATCGGTCTTTCCAAAGGTTCCGACAATGGTTCTTCATCTCTCTCGCTCAGCTGGCTCGACCATGACGGTATCGTCAAAGGCTCGGATTTCAAGCGTGTCAACTCCCGCTTCAGCTCCGACTACGGATTTCTCAACAACAGGCTTAAAGCAGGCGGCAATATCGCCGTCAACTGGTGGCGCGCCCACTATATGCCTGACGGCGCCGAAGAGAATGCCGTCAAGCAGCATCCCGCAAAAGCTGTATACGATTCGCAGGGCGTATATGTCGACCAAATCAACGACGTGCTCGGCGACGCTCCCAATATGATGCGCCTGATTGACAATAACAAAGGCAATAAACATGAATACTGGCGCGTGTTCGGCAACGCATATCTCCAGGTCGAACCGATAAAAAACCTTATACTCAGGACAAATTTCGGTGTCAACTATTATAATGAGACCAACAAGACATTCGAGCCGGCCTATCTGCGCGACGAAGTCAATAAACTCACTCAGTCTACAGCTAAAAATGTCGACTGGGTATGGACCAACACCGCGCAATACAATATTGATTTCGGCAAAAACTCCATAATGGCGCTTGCCGGTATTGAAGCTAAAAGATACCATAACGAAAGTTTCTTCGGATATGGTACAGGTCTTGAAATCGAGGATCCTGACTACTTGTATCTCGGCAATGTCACAGCCGGCAAGAATGTAGGCGCAGGTGCTTCAAATTATTCCATGTTCTCCGGTTTCGGTAAGCTTAATTACGCTTATGACAACAAGTATCTCGCATCCTTTACGATACGTCGCGACGCATCATCCCGTCTCTCGAAAGAGCATAATTACGACTGGTTCCCGTCAGTGTCGGCCGGATGGAGAATCTCTCAGGAAGATTTCATGATGTCGACGCGCGGATGGCTTTCCGACCTTAAGCTGCGCGGTTCGTGGGGTATAAACGGCAACGACCTGATTGACAACGAGGCTTTCTACGCCAAATATCTGATGAGTCTCGACCGTGGTTCCTACAATATGAGCGGCGACGGCGTCACTCTCTCCCCCGGAGCCTACCGCATACGCACCACCAATCCCGACCTGAAATGGGAAAAGACATACCAGACCAATGTCGGAATCGATGCCGGATTCCTTGACAACCGTCTTACCCTCTCGCTCGACTACTTCTACAAGGACACAAAGGATATGCTCGTCGAAAAACCTTATATCGCCACGATAGGCGAGGGCGGCTACTGCTGGTACAATGGCGGCGAGATGACCAACAAAGGCTTTGAGGCGCAGATTGACTGGCGTTCAAGTGCCGGCAGGGATTTCTCCTACAATATCGGACTTAACCTCAGTGTATCGAAAAATACCGTGACAGGGCTGCTCGACGATATTTATTACAGCTATGGAGGCGGTTATGCCGGCCATTCGCTCGTTGGGCATTCGCTTGGCTCGTGGATGGGCTTCAGGACCGACGGCGTATTCCACTCGCAGGCCGAGGTTGATGAATATTGCCGGAAATACACCGTGGAATTCGGTCATCCTGCGGTGGGACGTGTGAAATATGTCGATGCCGACGGCGATGGCAAAATCAACTATAACGACCGTACATGGCTCGGGTGTGACCTCCCCAAGGCACAGTTCGGACTCAATCTCGGAGCCAACTGGAAAGGTTTTGACCTCAGCATGTTCTTTACCGCGATAATACGTGACGCTTTCAACAACTCAAAATATTATACCGACCTGTTCCAGTGCTGGAACGGCAATCACGGTGTGGCACTCCTCGATGCGGCCAATGCCTACGAACGCTACCTGCAGACAGGCTATTACGACTGCGACACACCGGCGCCTACCACCGACAACGGCAACAACGAGCATGAAGTGTCGGAGTTCCATATCGAGAACGGTTCGTTCCTGCGCATGAAGACGCTTACTCTCGGCTATTCTCTCCCCGAGACACTGCGGCGCACACTGCATCTGAGCAACGCTCGCATCTACTTCCAGGCTCAGAATCTCTTCACAATCACAAATTACTCGGGCGCCGACCCCGAGGGTCTGGGGTATCCCTACGCATTGCCCCGTTCCTACACGGTAGGTATCCAGTTCGGCTTCTAATTCATAATCACTAATTTACAATACGATTTAAGATGAAACTACATAATATCATATTGGCTTTAGGCTGCACCGTGATGCTTGCCGGCTGTAGTGAGGATTTTCTGGAGAATACTCCGCAAGGCAGTCTCTCCGACGGAGTGATGACTTCGACCGAGGCAATCGACCTCCTTGTCAACTCGGCATATGCCGGCCTGTCGGGATTCACCAACGAACAGGGCGACCCCTGGGTACGTCCCACCTCCAACTGGAGCTTCGGAGAAGTAAGGGCCGACAATGCCTATAAAGGCGGAGGCGGCGAAGGCGATCTGTGGGATGTACACGCCATGGAGACTTTCCAGGTACAGTCAAACAACGGTAATATCGACGGAAAATGGTTCAATCTCTACAGTCAGATTTCACGATGCAACGCAGCTCTCCGGGTGCTGGAGAAAGCCGATGAAAAAGAAGTGCCTGTAAAGGCTTCGCGCATAGCTGAAATGAAGGTATTGCGAGCTCACTTCTACTTCGAATTGGTACGACTATTTAATAAGGTGCCGTATATGGATGAAAACTTGCCCGAATCGGAATACGTCAATGTGCCCAACGATGAGTTCACGCGCGAGCAGCATCTGTCCCGAATTGCCGGTGAGCTTCTTGAAGCTGCCGAATCACTTCCCGAACGTCATGCCGAGACGGGACGAATCAACAGAAATATCGCTCTCGCATACGCCGCTAAAGCCTCAAATCCGCAACTACGCGCCTAATATGATACAGAAGCGAAAAGAATCTGCATCGTTAGTAAAAAGGGGGCACAGTGCATCGAATGTCACCATAAAGACATATAAATGCCCCTTACCCCACCATGCGACTTGAGGCAATACGCAAAATCACGACTATAAGTTGTCGGTGTTATCCAAAGTCATTCTGGAACACATTGGCATAAGCATTGTTGCATGAATAGATATTCAGCACATACTTCCTTGATGTCCTGACCCATTTGGCTGGCACAGAGATGAACTTAAAGACAAACGTCTTGATGCGGCTTGTTGCTTTGAGTCCGAACCTCTTCACGTCAAGCCTCGCCATGATGAATTTATAGAAGTTGCGTATGAGTGCCATAAGCAGAAGAAACACCGTGTTTTCTCCCATAAAGGATTTTGGAAGCCTGTTCCAGCCGAATCCGTTATTCATATCATCGAAGATGCGTTCCTTCCCTCCACGGAGGTTATAGAATTCGACAATCTCTTTCTCGGAAGACTCGTAGTCATTTGTAAGGATGCAGCGGTAGGTGTATTCTCCTTCCCACAGGTCGAGTTCGCCGTCTATCCGCTTCTGTCTTTGAATCACAAGACGGTATGCCTTCCCTTTCCATTTCTCGATGAGAATGGAGGCCAGCTCAAACTCAATGCCGCCCAATTCCACTTTCTTCCAACCTCTGAGGGCAAAGATGTCATTGTAGAGCGAACTGCATCGGTTAGCACGGATATAGAAGGTCTTGCAGTGTTTAGCAATCTCTTCCACTATCTCTTCAGAACACGAGCCGCAATCAGCTCTGAAACGGTTGATAATAAGCTTGTTTTGTTCAAACCTTTCAAAGAACCTCTTCAGCGTGTCCTTCTGGTGGAAACGGACATTTGTGTTGCCGTCGCTGTTCTCAATGCCGACAATCAAGTTGCCAATAACCGCCACGCCAGGGCGATAACCAAGGAACTTCTTGTATGTAGGCTTCGCATCAAACTTCTCAGCCTCTATGAACTGGTGGTCGAAGTCAACGTCATACC
>CAJLWO010000004.1 GCA_905210435.1 uncultured Bacteroidales bacterium | reverse complement strand
GCGTCCGGCTTATACTCCTAAATTCGATGTTTTCAAATTTTTGTCATGTACTTAAATTTTTTTGAGAAATCAAAGATTGAGAGTCAATCCGATTGACGGACAAAATGCGTGCACGGAATAATCGGCTTCGAATTTACGTTCGCCGAGTATGAAATCCTTGTACGTGCAGCTGCGGTCATCGGCACCGAGTCCGGCTACATAAAGCAATCCGAGATCGATTGAAAGCATATCGATGGGACGGAATGAAAAGCCTACCGACGGCTCGATTTTTGTCATACCGGGAGTCTCGGGGTTGTAATGGTTCTTATCGACGGGGCTTGTGTCGAGCATCATACCGGCACGTATGTCGAAACGATTGGTAAGACTGTACTGCGCTCCGAGATGGAATGTCCACGAATCATGATAGTTTTTGGGAATATTCTGGTCGAAACGTGAAAGGTCGGGATTAAGAAACTCGATATCAAGCTGTTTATATGCGCTCCATTGCGTAAACTGGACATCGAATGCAATCACAAGCGGCCTTATGGGACGATAGCTGACACCGGCATTATAAACAGCCGCGCAGGGCATCTTGGCAGAAAACTCGGCGCTGTTGATAAGGCCGAGAGTCGGTTCGAGCACACTTTCAATCTCCCTGGAAGCGTAGCGCACCGATGCTTCTCCCGCCTTGACCCGCATCATCATCTCCTGACGGAAGTTGGCGCCTACGGTCCATTGGTCGTTGATGTCGTACATCACGCCGACGTTGACGCCAAGACGCGGATGGGCATTGCCTTTGAGGTTGACGCTTGCCGGAACTGTGCTCCCGATAGAGGGATAGCCCGGTACAATCTGCTGCATCATGGCATCGAAACCCTGCGGAGAAACAAGTCCTTTGTTAAGGTCGACAGTGCCCCATGTAATCATAAGACCTGCACCGACACTGAGTTTCGGAGTTATTTTCCAGGCGACAGAGGGCTGGATGGTGAATGTCTTGAGGCTTACCGACTGATTGAGGTCGGCGCCGGGCCAGTTGTCGGTCCAGTTGATGGACGAACCGTATGGAGTATAGAAAGCGATACCGGCCTTCAGATTGTCGTAGATGGAGAAACCTACATTGATACTCATCGGAGTAGCAGCCTTGTTGTCAGTGGTGTAGGAAGCACCGTCCTTCAACGTGGCTTTAGCCGTGGCGAATATCGGCGACACGCTTGCCGAGAGTTCAAAAGGTTTGTCAAGCCATCCCATGCCGGCCGGATTGAAAATCTGGCTCTCGGCGCCGAGATGGAGAGCAGTACCGGTATGTCCCATACCATTCTGCTTGGCACTCAGGGTGTTGATTTGATACCCCTCGGCTGATACAGTCATCGGGGATAGCGCTGCAATCAGTGCAGCAACGATTGTTTTCTTCATCATTAAATTCAATTTACTGCTTCGAAAATTACCGATTTTAAGCGCTACAAACACCGAAATGCGCAGCAAAAATCGGAAAAACGAAACAAAATTTCCGACAAAGGTAACATTTTTTTCCGCAATATACAATAAGATAAAGGCATAATCCGAAATTGCAGGAGATGACAATATAATTATTTCCGGCTTTGCAGTGTGAGTGTTGGGGAAGTTTTGCAACATGGGACAGCAAACTTAAACCGAGACTGTAACTATGCACTGCAATTTCGGGTTGAGCCGGGAAACGCTATTCGGCAATAAATGCGAAATCCGAAGACTCTCACGAGCCACCGGATCCCTAACCTATGATTCACTTTTGTTGCTTCTAATTCTGAAATCAAATCTATCGGGGCATCGATAGATTCGGGCACAATCCGTTTAACACAGCCAAGCAGGGATATGAATATAAAATCCAGGCTTGCCAAGAGTGGGTTAAAACCGTGATTATGTATGACGTAGGTGCAAAAGACATGCTAATGCAACCATCAAATCTTAATACTTATCTGTAATGCTTTGTGATTAATTCCGATAAAACAGTGATAATAAACAAATTAGATTATTTAAACGCTAATAAGCGAAAGTTAGATATAGGTAATTCGGAGGTATTACAATGCAAAAATAGTGAATTATTTTATATTTTCACAAAATTTGGGTATTTTTTTATATATTTTTTTTTATGCTTCAGATTTCGGGGCGTTCTCATGCGGTTTTTCGGTTATATTAAAAACTTTTTAAGGGGATATAGTTGTTATACATGCATCGATACACTATTTTAACTATTAACCAAACGAGAGATTATGAAAAAATTTCTACTTGCTATGCTTGCATCAGTGGCACTCGCAGTGCCCGCCAAAGCGCAGAATACCGAGATTACCGCTTCTTACGGAGGGTATACGTTGATGGACGCATGTGACTATCACGACGGCTGGCACGGAGTGAACAACGCCTGGGGTGCCCTCAATTTCGGAGTCAATTTCAAAGTTGCGCCAAAATTCTGGGTAGGACCGTCATATACATTCTCAAGCGCTACAACAAAGGGAGGTCCCGAGCATTCATCGGTAGCATACCATGTAATCATGCTTAACGGCCGCTACGAATACTATCGCAACAGCCTGCTCAAACTCTACGGCCATCTCGGTATCGGCGCAGATATATCGCACATGATGCCAAAAGGGGGCGACTCATACAACAAAGGATATTTCGCCATGCAGATTACCCCGCTTGGCGTCGATGTAGACCTGTCGCGCGACTTCGCCCTGTTCGGTGAAGTGGGTTTCGGCGCACAAGGTCTGATACAAGTCGGATTCAAGCTCAAGCTTTGAGAAAGGTATAACAGCTTTATTTACACATCTGCCCGGGCGGAAATGCGGTGACGTATTTCCGCCCTCTGTTTTTGAGCGGCAAACACGCATTGCATACGGCGGATTTTTTTGTATCTTTGCGGATAACATTATATATAGTTATACCCTATCTATATCTATTGCCGGGCAGCCGGCTACGGATTTATGAATATAAATAAAACATCAGCAACACTATTGTACGCGGCAATGATTGCTGCCGCAATATGCTTTTTTACCACCGGATGCGGCGGCAAGAACGACACAGCCGCCGTCTATGACACCACGCTCTACAGCCCGGAATATGCCAAAGGATTCGCCATCGTGTGCGACAAAGACTCGGTCCCGGCAATTATGATAAGAAATCCGTGGCAGGGAGCCGACAGTGTCAGCATATGCTACCGGCTTGAAAAACCGGCGGAGAGGATTGTGGCGATGTCGTCGACATTCGTGGCGATGCTCGAAAGCCTCGGCGCCGTCGACAGGATAGTCGGAGTATCCGGCCGCGGCTATATATCAAGCGATGCTATACGCAACCGCGGAGACAAAGTGGCCGACGTAGGCTACGACACCGGAGTGGATTATGAGAAATTAGTGATGCTCGAACCCGATGTAGTGCTCCTTTACGGGGTGAACGGGCCGAGCCCCATAGAGGAAAAGCTCAAGGAACTTGCCATACCGTACATCTACATAGGTGACTATCTCGAAGAGTCGCCGCTCGGCAAAGCGGAATGGGTAGTTGCCATAGGTGAAATCATAGGAAAGCGCAAGGAGAGTGAAGATATTTTCGCGGGAATAGCCAAGCGGTACAATACCCGCAAAGAGCGTTACAGCCGAAGCTCCGTCCGCCCCAAGGTGATGATTAACGCGCCCTACAACGACAGCTGGTGGATGCCGTCGACAAGCAACTACATGGCTCAGCTGATAGCCGATGCCGGAGGCGACTATATATATAAGGAGAATACCGGAAACTCATCAAAGGTCATCGACATAGAGGAAGCCTACATGCTGATGAGCGACGCCGACGTGTGGATAAATCCGGGTCAGGCTTTCACGAAAGCAGAGGTGGCGGCGATGGCGCCGCGGCTGACCGACACACGCGTATTCACCGGAGGCGAGGTCTACAACAACAACCGACGCAGCTCCCCTGCCGGAGGCAACGATTTCTACGAGTCGGGAGTGATGCATCCCGACGTGATACTTGATGATTTAAACCGCGTGTTCCACCCCGAAAGGTCAGACAGCTATCAGCCCGTATATTACCGAAGACTGCAATGAAAAGCCGGACTACCATAATGTTTGTCATCCTGGCGGCACTGACAGTGTTGCTGCTGCTTGTCGATATCGGCGCCGGCTCGGTGAAACTGAGCATCGGCCAGGTAGCCGACGCCCTGCTTGGACGCGGCGACAATCCCGCCACGACCAAAATCGTGGTCGACATAAGGCTCACAAAGGGCATCGTGGCAATCATAGCAGGCATAGCCCTGTCGGTGAGCGGCCTGCAGATGCAGACACTGTTCCGCAATCCGCTCGCCGGACCCTACGTGCTCGGCGTAAGTTCGGGAGCGTCACTGGCCGTAGCGCTGTTCATACTCGGCGCACCGCTTACGGGCGGTCTGTCGGCGACAGCGGCATCGCTGGGCATGACCGGAGCGGCACTTGCCGGCTCGGCGGCCGTGCTCGCCCTCATCGCCGTGGCCGGACGTCGCATAAAGGATATAATGGTAGTGCTCATACTCGGCATGATGGTATCGTCGGCCATAAGCGCGATAGTGCAGATATTGCAGTATATGAGTTCCGACGAGGCGCTGAAGTCGTTCGTGATATGGACTATGGGGTCATTGGGCAACGTGACTGCGGAGCAGTTGCCCATACTCGGTGTGACAGTCGCCTTAGGGCTTATCCTCGCCGTAGCCACCACCAAATCGCTCAACCTGCTTCTGCTCGGCGAGGAATACGCCGTGACTATGGGTTATGACAACCGTCGCGGACGCTCTATGGTGCTCATATCGACAGCGCTGCTTGCCGGAAGCGTGACGGCATTCTGCGGCCCGATAGGATTTATCGGACTTGCACTGCCGCATGTGGCAAGAGTGGCATTCGGCACTTCCGACCACCGCGTACTCATACCGGGGGCGGCTCTCACAGGAGCGGCGGTGATGCTCGGATGCGACATCGTGTCGAAACTACTTGTAATCCCTGTCAATGCCGTCACGGCGCTTGTCGGCATACCGATAGTGATATGGATAGTATTCAGAAACAGACAGATTGCGGTATGATAGAACTGAAAGACTTAAGCATCGGATACGGTCACCGCGAGCTTGTCAGGAATGCCGGCGCTGTATTCCCCCCGTCCTCGCTCACCGCTCTTGCCGGTCGCAACGGCTCGGGAAAGTCGACATTGCTGCGAGCTATCGCCGGACTTGGAAAAATATCTGCCGGTGAAATCATCATAGACGGCAACACGCGGTTTGCATCAGCCGTGGAGAGGGCTAAGTCAATCGCGTTTGTCAACACCCAACGCGTCAGGATTGCCAATATGACGTGCCGCGACCTTGTAGGACTGGGCCGTGCCCCCTATACCGACTGGGCCGGACGCCTCGGCCGGCGCGACAGGGCGATTGTGGAAGCCTCACTCGCCACCGTCGGCATGAGCGCATACGCCGACCGCACTCTCGACACGATGAGCGACGGAGAGTGCCAGCGCATCATGATAGCCCGCGCCCTCGCACAGGATACGCCCAACATACTTCTCGACGAACCGACCTCATTTCTCGACCTGCCCAACCGCTACCAGCTGATGGAACTGCTCGGCACGCTCGCCCACGACCGTGGGAAAACCATCCTGCTCTCCACCCACGAACTTGACATAGCCCTCTCTACTGCCGACACCATAGCCCTTATCGACACCCCTAACCTCCTGATGCTCCCCGCCTCCGACCCCGCCACGCGCACAACGGTTGCCGCCGCATTCGGCCTCCCAGGACTCTAAGTAACTATTCGTAGTAAAAAGTCGTAACAAATTGTACGGACGCGATGCACTGCTATTTTTCGGCTAACAAAGTAGGGACGCACGGTCTGCGCGTCCGATAATTCTCTGATAATCAATGTCTGCTTTCCGGACGCACAGACCGTGCGTCCCTACAATTGGAAGTTTTGCAACACCCTCGGGTATTATCCTTACACACTGAAAATTACTACGGGGGCGAGACGCCCCCGCCCCACTCAACTCACCTAAGTTAAGTTAACAGCATTGGGGCGCAACGAATCGCGTCCGCGCTATAGTTGTGAGATTTAGCGCGTTGTGCCTTTTGGGTGCGGACGCGATGAATCGCGTCCCTACAAGTTATGTGGCATTTTTTAAGTTCTACAATACCCCCTCACATACAAATTTGCATTCCTATCCCTCCACTATTTGCGGCGGAGGGAGAAGATGTTGCGCCAGAGGGAGCGGAGGGGGGTGACGAGCGGACGGAACGGCTGCTTGTCACCGGGGATGAAGATATTCAGGCCGTGATGATGACATTTGATATCCATTATGTTGTCGAGTATCATCGGCTCGCCGTCGATATGCGCAGGCCCCTCGTTCGGGCGGTAAATGACAGCTGCCGGAGCACGCAGCGAGTGGATGAGCGTGTTGGAATCGATATAACCTGTGAAAAGGTCCATGCCGACCATAGCCGTATCGATCGGCGAACCCTGATGGATTATTATAATGTCGAGCAATCCGTCGGTGATTGAGGCTTTAGGCGCTATGTAGGCGTTGTTGCCGTATTGCGAGGCGTTGCAGCATGCCACGACAAAGGCGCGTTCGGTCAGGATTTTACCATTGGCCGAGATAGTATATGTGTCGGGCTTGTAGTGAATATACTGTGTGAGAGCGCTTTTCAGATAGGTAAACATGCCACGTCGGCTCTGTTTGGCAAAACTGTGGGAGACAGCCGCATCAAATCCGACACCGAACGTACAGAAAAACGGATGGCTGTTGACAGTGCCGTAGTCGCATTTCGCCACAATGCCGCGGGCTATGACATCGAGGGCCGCGTCGACACTGACCGGGATGCCGAGATGCCTGGCGAGTCCGTTGCCCGAACCGGCGGGAATGATTCCGAAAGTGACCGGCGAGCCGCAAAGAGCCTGCGCGGTTTCGTTGACGGTGCCGTCGCCGCCTGCAGCGAGCACCACATCATAGCCTTTGCCGACTGCTTCGGCTGCAAGACGTGTGGCATCACCGCGGCAGGTCGTAAAGCGTATATCGAGATTATATCCTGCTGCCGACATAGCCTTGTCGACCTTGGCGTCGAGGCCGGTCTTCTTGGCAGTACCCGAAATGGGATTTACAATAAGCATTGCGTCAGCCATAAGTCACATCATATAGGTTTCTAATTCACAAAAATACGAAAAATATCATAAAAAAACAATAAATGGAAAAACAATGCGTTTAATAGGATATGAAACGCGTAAATCACATATTCCTGGCAGTGGCGGGAGTGATAGCACTCGTCATGTCGGCAGGGCAACAGGCCGGAGCACAGCAGCTGAACGACAAGTTGCTCAACCGTCCGTATGCCGACATGCGCCGGTGGCACCTGGGTTTCTCGGTCGGTGTGCACACCCAGGACCTGCGGTTTACCCACAACGGATTCATCACCCCCGACGGTGAGTCATGGTTCATGGAGCAGCCTTCGTTCCAGCCCGGATTCAACGTCAACGGACTCTTTGACCTGCGTCTCAACGACTATTTCAACGTGCGTTTTACCCCCGGTCTTTATTTCGGCAACCGCGATTTGCGGTTCAGGGAGACAAATACAGGCGAAGAACTGAAGCAGAGCCTCAAATCGTCATATCTGGTATTTCCGGTCGATTTGAAATTTTCGGCAATGCGCTACCGCAACCTGCGACCGTATGTCACGGCAGGCATTATGCCCGCTGTCGACCTGACGCGCAAGAGCGGAGAGTACATAAAGCTGAAAAGCAGCGACTTTTACCTCACCTGCGGCTTCGGTTGCGACCTTTATCTCCCCTACTTCAAACTTATTCCCGAGGTGAAATTCTGCTTCGGACTCGTCGACGTGGTCGACCACAAGCGTCCCGACCTCACCGACGACCCGGCAAAACAGAAATTCACGCAATCACTCAAAAAGGCGGTATCCTCGATGGTGGTATTCAGTTTTTATTTCGAATGACAAAATACAGCACAGACATATTGGTGCGCGTGGCCGCGCTGCTGGCTATCTTATTCGCCGGCACGGGAGCCTACGCCCAGAGCGACGCGCAATTCTCACAATATTACCAGATAAAGAACTATTACAATCCGGCAGCGATAGGCACCTCCGACCTGCTCAACATACGCGGCGGGGCACGCCTGCAATGGGTAGGCATAGACAATGCTCCCAAATCGTTTGCCGCCACCGCAGAGATGCCCGTGAAGCTGTTCAGGAAGCGTTTCGGCGTGGGACTGCTCATGCAGCAGGAGAGCCTCGGCCTGTATAAGAACCTCACTATCGGCCTCCAGGCCGGCTACAAAATCAAGCTCTTCAAAGGTGAGCTAACGGCGGGTGTGCAGCTCGGATTCATCAACGAGTCGTTCAAAGGCTCGGAAGTGGTGCTCCCCGACGGCGACAACTACCATCAGGGCAACGACGAAGCGATACCGATGAACGACCTCAACGGCAATGCCTTCGACATAGCTGCCGGCGTGTACTATACCCGCGGGATGTGGTGGGGCGGTATTTCCATGACTCACCTGACGCAGCCGGTAATAAGCCTCAAGTCGGATACCGGCGACAACACGCTGGAAAAAAATTACGAATTTCAGGTCGGCCGCACACTATATTTTATGGCAGGATGCAATATTCAGATAAAAAATACGTTATTTGAAGTGATGCCATCGGTGCTGGTCAAGAGCGATTTCACGTTCACGACAGGCGAGGCCACGGCGCGGGTGCGATATAACAAATTCCTCTCCGCGGGCATAGGCTATCGCTACAACGATGCGGTGACGATAAGCTTAGGGGCTGAGATAAAAGGATTTTATCTCGGTTATGCCTATGATTACGCCACGTCGGCAATCGCAAAAGCCTCGTCAGGCAGCCATGAGATATTCGCAGGCTACTCTCTCAAGCTCGATTTCTCTGAAAAAAACAAGAATAAACACAAGAGCATACGCATACTTTAAAACATGAAAAGAACATCTCTTTATCTCCTTCCGATAGCGGCAACGATGCTTACAGCGGCATCTTGCGCCACAGGGTCACGCAACGCCATCGGCGGTGAAGTCACCGGCGTGGGCGGCATGTCGTGGGCCGAACCGACCCCTTACGGCATGGTACTCGTGTCGCGCGGCTCGATGGAAGTGGGCCCGCAGAAAGCCGACAGCGCATGGAATCTTCCGGCGTCGGCCCGCGGCATATCAGTCGATGCCTTCTGGATGGACGAGACGGAAATCACCAACTCCAAGTACAAGCAGTTCGTATTCTGGGTGCGCGACTCCATCATCCGCGAGCGTCTCGCCGACCCGGCTTACGGAGGCAACGAGGCTTTCAAGATAGAAGAGGACCGGGAAGGCAACCCCATCACGCCCCATCTCAACTGGAACAAGCCCATACCCTGGCGCAATGCCAACGAGGACGAGCAGCGCGCCATCGAGAGCGTGTACCGCACCAACCCCATCACGGGACAGCGCGAACTCGACCCCGAGCAGCTCAACTACCGCTACGAGACCTACAACCACACCGAGGCTGCCAAGCGCAAGCACCGTCTCGACCCGCGCAAGCGCGAATACAACACCGACAAGCCTGCGCCCACCGACGTGCCCGTCATATCGAAAGATACCGCCTACATCGATGATGAGGGCGAGATTGTACGCCGCACCATCACCCGCGGCCTTACCGGCGATTTCGATTTCGTAAATACATATATAGTAAATGTATATCCCGACACTACGGCGTGGATCAACGACTTCGACAACGCTTACAACGAACCGTACGTGCGCATGTATTTCTCGCACGGCGGATACAACGACTACCCCGTGGTGGGAGTCAGCTGGGAGCAGGCCAACGCATTCTGCAACTGGCGCACCGACTACCTCCGCCGCGCTCTCGGACGCGAAGGCGTATACGTCGAGCCCTACCGCCTCCCCACCGAGGCCGAATGGGAATATGCCGCCCGTGCAGGTGTCAACGAGAACATGTACCCCTGGGAAGGCGACCTGCCTCTCAGCGAGGACAAAGGTTGCTTCTACGCCAACTTCAAGCCCAACGAAGGCAACTACGTGAAGGACGGACAGCTCATCACCTCGCGTGTGGGCACTTATTCGCCCAATGACTTCGGCCTCTACGACATGGCCGGCAACGTCAGCGAATGGACATCGACCGCCTACACCGAGAGCGTGTCGAAGCTCACCAGCGACCTCAACCCCGAATACCGCTACGACGCGGCGCAGGAGGATCCCTACAAGATGAAGCGCAAGATTGTGCGCGGAGGCTCATGGAAAGACGTGGCCCACAACATCCGTTCCGACATACGCATGTGGGAGTACCAGAACGAACAGCGCTCCTACATAGGATTCCGCTGCGTGCGTTCACAGATAGGATTCGCCAAAGGGAACAAGATAAAGTAACGACATCAATCATCTACAACCGAGACAACAAAACAATACATCCGCGATGGGAAAAGTAAAAAGATATAAAAACCGCATAACACGCTTCCTGCAGAGCGACGGAGGTCAACGCTTCTTCAATTTCGCCTACTCGATAGGTGCTGCAATCGTAATCTGGGGCGCCCTGTTCAAGATTCTCCACCTGCCCGGAGGCAACATCCTGCTGTCGCTCGGTATGGGTACGGAGGTGCTGATGTTCGTCCTTTCGGCATTCGACCGTCCGCCGCGCGAATACCACTGGGAGGAAGTGTTTCCGGCATTTGATCCCGACCATCAGTCCGACGGCATGGACAACGACAGTGCCGCTATTGCAGCTCAGGCTGCCGGAGCCGGCACCACAGTGATAGTGACCGGAGGCGGAAGCGCCGCTGCCGGCACCGCACCGCACACCGTAAGCATAGAGCACGCCAAGGCTGCCGCCGGCATTCCCGGCGACATCAGCCTGACCGAGGAGGACTCACGCTCGCTGTCGGAGAGCATAGCCAAGATGGCTGCCGCATCCGACCAGCTCGCCCGCATGGCCGAACTGACATCGGCCACCCAGCAGTATCTCGACCAGATGGCAAGCATAGCAGCCGAGATGGAGCATCTGCGCTCAACCACCGCCGCCCTCAACCAGGTGTCAGACGTGCTTCTCGACAGCTACCGCGCCATAACCGAGAACTCCGAGAACATAACCCGCAGCTCGACAGGCTACGTGGAGCAGATGCAGGACCTCAACCGCAATCTCACCGGACTCAACACCATCTACGAGATACAGCTCAAGAGCGTATCGTCGCAGCTTGACTCAATCGACCGTGTGAACCGCGGCATCAAGGACATACGCGACATGTACGAGAAGAGCTCGAGCCAGAGCGCACGCTACGTCGAGGAAACCGAGCGCATGGCCCACTACATGCACCAGCTCAACGCCGTCTACGAGAAAATGCTCACGGCAATGACCGTCAACATGTACCGCCAGCCTATGCCTATGGACAACGCGCCCGTCAACGGCAACAGCGCGCAAGTATAAACCGGGTAAACAGACCCCAACGCTAACAAAGAGATTTAAACGGCGGCCGGCACCTGTGCGGCGCCACATCCCGCCTACGAAACGCAAAATATAACAATGGGAGCATCCAACAAACGACTATCGCCACGCCAGAAGATGATAAACCTCATGTATATCGTCCTGATGGCAATGCTCGCGCTCAACGTGTCGAGCGACGTGCTTGACGGCTTCACGCAGGTGAAGGAAGGATTGGTACGCACCAACGACAACATAGAACAACGCAACGCCTCGATTATCAACGCACTTGAGGCTTTCAGCCTGCAAAATCCGGAAAAGGGTCTCGCATGGTACAGAAAAGGACTCGAGGTGCGCCAGCAGACCGCCCGCATATACGACCTGGTCGACTCGCTGAAGATACAGATTGTGAAGAAGGCCGACGGCCCCGAGGGCAATGTCGACGACATCGTCAACCGCGAGGACCTCGACGCAGCCGCCTCCGTCATGCTCGAACCCGCTTCGCAGCGCGGCGCCGCCTTGCGCGAGGCTATCGGAACCTACCGCAGCTACATCACGTCGCTGGTGACCGACTCGGTGAAAAGCTCGAGCATAGAGCAGGCTCTGTCGACCGCCTCCGTACAGCGCAAAGGTGAAATCGGCGAAATGACATGGGAGGAATACAAATTCGAGAACCAGCCGGTAGTGGCAGCGATAGCGTTGCTGACGAAGCTCCAGAACGACATCAAATATTCCGAAGGTGAAGCGCTCCAGACATTGCTCGCCAATGTCGACGCAGGCGATGTGCGCGTAAACGAACTCAACGCGTTTGTCATCCCCGACTCGCGCCTCGTGATGCGCGGAGGCAAATACCACGCCAACATCGTGCTTGCCGCCGTCGACACCACACAGCGCCCCAACATCTACATCAACGGACGCAAGCTCGGCGACAACGGACTCTATGAAGTGGCCGCCAACGCATCGGGCAGCTTCGACTACAAAGGCTATCTCGAAGTGCCCCACGGCGACGGCACGATGACGCGCCACGACTTCTCGTCGTCATATACCGTCATCGAACCTACCGCAACCGTGTCGGCGACAATGATGAACGTGCTCTACGCCGGTATCGACAACCCGATAAGCATATCGGTGCCAGGCGTGACCAATACAGGCGTAACCGCCACAATGACCAACGGAACTCTCGCCCGGCGCGGCGACGCATGGGTGGCGCATCCCGGCAAAGTGGGCGAAAAGGCCGTAGTGACCGTCATCGCCGACATGAACGGAAAGAAAACCGAAGTATCGCGTACCGAATTCCGCGTGCGCAAGCTCCCCGACCCCACCCCCTTCATAGCCTACAAGGACGGAGAAGGGAACACGGTGCACTACCGCGGCGGCGGCCGTGGCATATCGAAAGCCCTGCTCATGCAGGCACCCGGCATCGAAGCCGCCATCGACGACGACCTGCTCAACATCTCGTTCAAGGTGCTGAGTTTCGAGACCGTGACATTCGACTCGATGGGCAACGCGCTTCCCGAAGTGTCGGACGGCGACAAATTCTCATCGCGCCAGAAATCGCAGCTGCAGCGACTCAAACGCGGCAACCGCATCTATGTGACGCGCGTAAAGGCAGTGGGTCCCGACGGTATCACCCGCGAACTCGCACCACTTGAAATAATGATAAACTAAGGGAGTGCCCCATTACATAAATCCTGAAACAAAACATCATATCATACAATGAGCGTATTAAAAAGACATATCACAGTTGCAGCCGCCCTGCTGGCGGTGGGAGCCGCAGCTATGGCGCAGAACTCGTCGTCGAGCTCGGTGGTGCGCCGCGGAGGAGCCGACCGCAACCGTAAGGAGCAGACGCAACCGGGAGTCACGGAACGCATGCAGAAATTCTACGAGGAATCGCCCAAAAGCGACGCCGACATGCAATGGATGCGCGTAATATATCGCGAACTTGACCTCAGCAAGCCTAAGAATGCCTCGCTCTACTATCCCGAGGATATAATAGACGGCGACAAAAACCTGTTCCGCATCATCATGGAGCAGCTTGCCGACAACCGTATCCCGGCTTACGAGTATCTTGACGGGCGCGAGATATTCACCGACCAGTACAAACTGAAAGTCGGCGACATGCTTGACCGTTTCCATATATATTATACGCCGGCAAAAGGTTCTACCGAGAAAAATCCGCGTTACGTCATCGAGGAGGTCGATGTGCCTACCAACGAGGTGCTGTCATATTATATCCTCGAGCGCTGGGAGTTTGATTCGCGCACAAACAATATGCACACACGCGTCGAGGCGATATGTCCGGTGCTCCACCGTTCGGGCGACTTCGGCGGCGAGGCGATGAAATACCCGATGTTCTGGGTCAGGATGGAAGCGTTGCGCCCCTACCTGTCGCAGCAGTATATCTTCATTGACGATGACAACAACCTCCCCAAATACACTCTCGACGACTTCTTCGCCATGAACATGTATGAGGGCGACATATACAAGACACGCAATCTGCGCAACCAGTCGATGATGCAGATGTATCCCGACCCCGACGACCTCAAACGCGCCCAGGACAGCATACAGCAGCGTCTCGACTCGTTTGACAAGAAGCTGTGGGTACCGTCGCGCGAGGAGGTCATAGCCGCACGCGAAGCCCGCGAGGCAGCTGCAGCCGGCGATTCAATCGTAATCCCCGACCGCGATACAAAAGCGAAGTCGGCACGTTCGTCGCGTGCACGCAAGGCACCCAAAAAGAAGGAGCCGAAATCAATCAAGCCCAAGAGCAGCAACACGAGCAATTCGGCCGTGCGTTCGGTGCGCCGCCGCAAATAAAACAGCACGAATATATACATATATCAGCATAAACCGACGGGGGACGCAATGCATGCGTTCCCCGTCGCAATTATTAATCGCCTGTAAAACACGATATTAGCGCATATCAATCGACACCTGCGTCTATTGCGCAAATGCATAACCAATGTGCAAAAGGTTAAGGTTGTGTTAAAGAACATGATTTTCAGATTTTTTTACTATTTTTGCATTGAAAATCATTTTTTAGAAATCATTTCTATTTATCAATAATCATCATGGCAAAGATTCACGGAGCCGTTGTAATTGACGAAGAACGCTGCAAGGGATGCGACTTATGCGTAGTGGCCTGCCCTACCAAAGTGTTGCGGCTGAAAGACAAAGAGGTCAATGACCGCGGTTATCATTATGCCTACATGGCAATGCCCGACGCATGCATAGGTTGCTCGGCATGTGCCACAGTCTGCCCTGACGCCTGCATAGAAGTATATCGGGTTGTCGAAAAATAACAATAAAAGAGACAGAAAAATTATGAACGAAGATATAAGACTGATGAAGGGTAACGAGGCGATAGCACACGCCGCGGTGCGCTATGGCATCGACGGCTATTTCGGCTATCCGATAACCCCCCAGTCAGAAGTGCTCGAAACTCTCGAGGCGCTCATGCCGTGGGAGACGACAGGAATGGTCGTGCTTCAGGCCGAGAGCGAAATTTCATCAATCAACATGGTATATGGCGGCGCAGCCACCGGTAAAGCGGTGATGACATCGTCGTCGAGTCCGGGCGTATCGCTCATGCAGGAGGGTATCTCATACCTTGCCGCATCGGAGCTTCCGGCGCTGATTGTCAATGTGATGCGCGGCGGCCCCGGCTTAGGCACCATCCACCCCTCGCAAAGCGACTATTTCCAGGCGACCAAAGGTGGCGGCCACGGCGATTACCGGCTCATTGTGCTTGCCCCGTCGTCGGTGCAGGAGATGGCCGACTTCGTGGGCCTCGGCATGGACCTGGCGTTCAAATACCGCAATCCGGCCATGATACTTGCCGACGGCGTAATAGGCCAGATGATGGAAAAGGTTGTGCTGCCCGAGCAGCGTCCGCGACGCACCGACGAGGAGATCCGCCGCCAGTGTCCGTGGGCCCTTACGGGCAAGACGTCCGACCGCAAACGCAACATCGTGACCTCGCTTGAGCTTGACTCGGCCATCATGGAGAAGAACAACGAGCGTTTCCAGCGCACGTACAAGGAAATCGAGGCCAACGAGGTAAGATTCCAGTCATATCATACCGACGACGCTGACTATATTATCGTTGCATTCGGCTCGATGGCACGAATATGCCTCAAGGCGGTGGAGGAAGCGCGCAAAGCCGGCGTGAAAATCGGCATTCTGCGTCCTATCACCCTCTGGCCTTTCCCCTACAAGGCGATAGAGGAAATATCGCGCCACGTAAAAGGCATCCTCGTGGCCGAGCTAAATGCCGGCCAGATGATAGAGGACGTGCGCCTCGCAGTGCATGACAGAATACCCGTGGAGCACTTCGGCCGCATGGGAGGCATCGTGCCCAACCCCGCCGAAATACTCGCCGCATTCACCGACAAGTTCGGTGTGAAATTCAACAATCCAACCGATTAGACATGGAACTGAACCAGATCATAAATCCCGCCAACCGGGTATACAGCCGTCCGGCACTGCTCGACGACAATACCATGCATTACTGCCCGGGCTGCAGCCACGGCGTGGTACACAAAATCATAGCTGAAATCATCGGGGAGGCAGGCATGCAGGAAAAAGCCATCGGCGTAGCGCCGGTAGGCTGCGCCGTGTTTGCCTACAATTACATAGACGTGGACTGGGTGGAGGCCGCCCACGGCCGCGCACCGGCGCTTGCGACCGCGATACAGCGTCTCAACCCCGACAAACTCGTGTTCACCTATCAGGGCGACGGAGACCTCGCGGCCATAGGCACCGCCGAGACCATACATGCCGCCAACCGAGGCGAGAATATCGCAATCATATTCATCAACAACGCCATCTACGGCATGACAGGCGGACAGATGGCTCCCACCACCCTCGAAGGCCAGAAAACAGCCACCACCCCCTACGGACGCCGCGCCGACCTCAACGGGTATCCCCTGGCAATCTCCGACCTGCTCGCGCAACTCGAGGGCACATGCTACGTGACGCGTCAGGCCGTACACACGGCAGCTGCCGTGCGCAAGGCCAAAGCCGCCATAAAGAAAGCGTTCCGCAATGCCATAGAGAAGAAAGGCACTTCGGTGGTAGAGATTGTCGGCACATGTTCATCGGGATGGAAAATGACTCCCGACGCGTCCAACAAATGGATGGAGCAGCACATGTTTGAGAAATATCCTCTCGGCGACCTCAAGGATGTCGAAAATGTAAAGCAAGAATCAAAATGAAGGAAGAAATAGTCATAGCCGGATTTGGAGGACAGGGCGTACTCTCGATGGGCAAAATACTCGCATACGCGGCATTAATGAACAATCTGGAAGTGACCTGGATGCCGTCGTACGGTCCGGAACAGCGCGGCGGCACTGCCAATGTGACCGTCATACTCAGCGACGAGGAAATATCCTCGCCGATTGTCGACACGTATGATACCGCCGTGATACTCAACCAGCAGAGCCTCGACAAATTCGAGAGCCATATCAAACCCGGGGGCACTCTCATCTACGACCCCTACGGCATTCATCACAATCCGTCGCGCACCGACATCAATATCGTCAAAGTCAACGCTATGGATGCGTCGATAGAACTCGGCAACGCCAAGGGCTACAACATGATACTGCTCGGCGCCCTGCTGAAGCTGAAACCGATAGTCTCGCTCGACGATGTGCTCCGCGGACTTAAAAAAGCGCTCCCAGAGCGTCATCACCACCTTATACCTGCCAACGAGCAGGCCATACTCAAGGGTATGAGCCTTGTATAATGGGGGTACTGCAAAAGAGAATTTATCAATCGTTATCACATAAACTGATTTAACAAGCATACTGTACATCGACAGTAGTACAATCACGCAGAAGCGCATCTGCCCTGCGGTAATATCAATCTGACCTTGCCACATTAGATGAAGGAATTTTTCAAAATACTGCGCCGCTTCGTGCCGCCATACAAGAAGTACCTGATACTCAATATCTTTTTCAATATATTAGCGGCATTCCTAACACTCTTTTCATTTGCGCTCATAATCCCGATACTTGAGATGCTTTTCCAGGTGAAGGAAGCGCACTATGAATACATGGCACTCGGAAGCGGAACGCTTAAGGATGTGGTTGTCAACAATTTTTACTACTATGTACAGGAAGCAATCGCCGACCTCGGACAGTCGAACACACTTGCGATACTCGCCGTGATGCTCGTGCTGATGACGCTGCTCAAGACCGGTGTCACCTATCTGAGTTCATACTGCATAATCCCCATGCGCTCGGGCATCGTGCGCGACATACGCAACTATGTCTATGACAAGATAGTGCGGCTCCCCATATCATTCTTCACATCCGAACGCAAAGGCGACGTGATGGCGCGCATGAGCGGTGACGTGGCCGAGATTGAAAGCTCAATCATGGCATCAATCGACATGTTTTTCAAAAACCCCATCATGATTATCGTGTGCCTTTTCACTATGTGCATGATATCATGGCAGCTGACTGTATTCGTGCTGATACTGCTGCCGATAGCCGGCACAATCATGGGACGCGTGGGCAAAAAGCTCAAACGCAAGTCGCTTGAAAACCAGAACCAGTGGGGCGTGCTGATGTCGAACATCGAGGAGACTCTCGGCGGCCTGCGCATCATCAAGGCTTTCAATGCCGAGGAGAAGGTCAGAAACCGTTTCCACAAGGAGAACCAGCAGCTCTACAACCTCAGCAACAAGGTAGCACGCCGTCAGGCGCTCGCCCATCCCATGAGCGAGTTTCTCGGCACCACGGCCATCGCCATCGTGCTATGGTTCGGCGGCGCGCTGATACTCAGCGGTGCATCGTCAATGAGCGCATCGTCGTTCATATATTATCTGGTGATATTCTATAATATCATCAATCCGGCGAAAGAGCTGTCGAAAGCGATGTATTCGATACAGAAGGGATTGGCATCGATGGAGCGCGTGGACAAAATACTGTCGGCCGACAATCCTATCAAGGACCCCGAAAAACCGGTGAAAATCAATCACCTCAAAGGCAATGTAAGCTACAGGAACGTAAGTTTCAGCTACGGCAGCAACGAGGTAATCCACAATATCGACCTCGACATCCCGGCCGGCTCGACGGTAGCCCTCGTAGGACAGTCAGGTTCGGGCAAATCGACGCTTGCCGACCTTCTGCCGCGTTTCTACGACGTGCAGCAGGGACAGATTACGGTCGACGGTGTCGACATTCGCGACATGAAGGTGTACGACCTGCGCTCGTTCATGGGCAACGTCAATCAGGAGGCCATCCTCTTCAACGATTCGTTCTACAACAACATCACATTCGGCGTGGAAAACGCCACAATGGAACAGGTGGTCGAAGCCGCAAAAATAGCCAATGCGCATGAATTCATCATCGAGTCGGAAAACGGCTACGACACCAATATCGGCGACCGCGGATGCAGGCTGTCGGGCGGACAGCGCCAGCGCCTGTCGATTGCGCGCGCGATTCTTAAAAATCCTCCCATGCTTATCCTCGACGAGGCCACTTCGGCTCTCGACTCCGAGAGCGAAAAGGTGGTGCAGGAAGCTCTTGACAGGCTTATGAAAGACCGTACGACACTCGTAATCGCCCACCGCCTTTCCACCATCTGCAACGCCGACCTGATATGCGTGCTCCATGAGGGACGCATCGTGGAACGCGGCACACACGACGAGCTTCTTGCCCTCAACGGCTACTACCGCCGCCTTGTCGACATGCAGAAATTCTGATACCTCGGCGCATCTCCGCCATCGTCAATCAAGAGTTTATAAAATCATTTTTGCCGTCGACAACGTTATAGAATAAATCTATAATTTTTTCGACGGTATGTTTGATACTTTGGCTGACATTTTAAGAAACTATCCTACCATAGCGCTTTTTTTTACAGTCGGAGCGGGATTTCTGATAGGTAAAATACGTATCGGCAATTTCTCCATAGGCAGTGTCACGGCGGTGCTGCTCGTAGGCGTGGCGGTAGGACAGCTCAACATACCTATGTCGGGGCCTATAAAGATGTTTTTCTTCATGCTGTTCCTCTTTTCGATAGGTTATAGCGTCGGTCCCGATTTCTTCAAGTCGCTGCGCGGACAGGGAGCAAAGCAGGCGCTGTTCGCAGTACTGATGAGTTGTACGTGTTTCGGCACGATATTCGTTATCGCAAACATAATGGGTTATTCCAAGGGGGAGAGCGTCGGGCTGTTTTCAGGCTCGCAGACGTGCTCGGCTCTTTTAGGCGTGGGAAGTGAGGTAATCTCACGACTCAATATACCCGAGACCGTCAGGAACGAACAGCTCAACATCATACCCGTATGCTATGCCGTCACCTACATTTTCGGCACGCTCGGCACTGTAATCATACTCGGCAATTTCGGTCCTCGCCTGCTTGGCGGACTCTCAAAAGTGCGGCACCAGACCGCACAGCTCGAACGCATGCTCAATAACAACGGCACTGCCGATAAAGACCCTGCCCGCATCACGGCGCTCCGCACGGTAGTCTACCGGGTATACACGGCCGATTCCCCGTTTTTCGACGAGCCACGCACTGTAAAAGAGGTGGAAAAATATCTCCGCGACAATTACCGTGAAGTATATGTCGACAGGCTCCGCCACGGCGACGACATCTCAGCGCCCCGGTTTGATGTTGAGATTGCCAAAGGTGACCGGATAGTAGTGTGCGGACGTCGTGAGACTGTAATAGGCATCGACGTACTTATCGGCACCGAGAGCGATGACCCCACGCTCCTCTCCTATCAGCTCGACCGCGTAAGCATTGTGGTGACCGACAGAGAGTTTACAGGAAAAACATTGTCGAAAATACGCCGCAACAAATATATGCGCGGCGTCGTGATACGCGACGCTGTGCGTGACGGCGAGTTCCTCGACATCAATCTTGATACGGAATTCCGCCGCGGCGACCGCATAACTGTTGTCGGACAGCCGCAGCGCGTCAGAACTGCCGGACGACATATCGGCCATATCGACCGTCCGAGCGTATCGAGCGACCTTATGTTCGTCGGATTTGCCATAGCCATCGGCGGTGTGCTCGGAGCCATGAGCATATGGATAGGAGGCGTGCCGGTGAGCCTCGGCACAAGCGGCGGCGCGCTCGTGGCCGGCCTTGTGTTCGGCTGGCTGCGCGCCCTCCGCCCCACATTCGGCCATATATCGCCCGGAGCGCTGTGGATCATGAATAATCTGGGGCTTAACGTATTTATAGCCGTGATAGGCATCGAGGCGGCACCGACATTCGTTGCGGGAATAAAGTCAGTAGGGCCGATGCTGCTTGTGGCCGGCACCGTCGGCACCACCATACCGCTGCTTGTAGGATTATGGCTCGGCCACAAAGTATTCAAATTCAATCCGGCCATCACTCTCGGATGCTGTGCCGGCACGCGCACATGCACCGCATCGCTCGGTGCCGTACAGAATGCCATAGGCAGTACCCTCCCCGCCATAGGCTATGCCGTGACCTACGCCGTAAGCAACATCCTCCTCGTGATATGGGGATTACTGACAGTCATCCTCATATGACAGGAATAGCTTTCCAAGCATATAAAAGAGATAGAATAATATGACTTTATAGAATTACTTCAGGCAGCATTTTAATTGTACCGAATTCGGTACAATCAGGGTTATAAAGCATTTTATTGTGCTGCCGACCTATTCTTTACGGTCATGGCGGTGGCTTCATAGAGCATGTAGAGGGGTACGAATACCACGAAAAGGGTGAAGGGGTCGCCGGTCGGGGTTATCAGAGCCGCGAGTATCAGCAGGGCGACAATCGCGTGGCGGCGGTATTTGCCGAAGAAACCGCGCGTCAGCAACCCCATCTTGCCCAACAGCCATCCTAACAGCGGCATCTCGAACACAAGTCCCATCACAAGAATTATCACGGTAAAATTGTCCATATAGGAGTCAATCGTGATGGTGTTGGGTATGATGTCGCTCAACTGATAGGTGGCGAGGAAACGCAATGTCAGCGGAAAAATAAGGAAATAGCCGACAGCCACTCCGAGGTAGAACATCAGGTTGCCTGCCAGAAATGCCCTTACTGCATGCTCGCGCTCGCGAGGGTAAAGTCCCGGACGCACGAACCGCCACAACAGGTATATCACGATGGGAAAACCAACCACGAGCGCCATCTCGAACGATGTGGACAGATGTATCGAAAGCTGCGACGCCAGCCGTGTATTGATAAGCGACATTTCAAACGGTTGGTCCGACGTGCTCCCGGCTATCGCGTCAAACAGCCGGTAGAGCGGGAAATCGCCATGGCACGGCGCCAGTATCACGGCATCGAATATCTGCGGCATGAACACGAAAAAGAGCACTGACAGCACTATGATAAGTGCCCCGATGCGGAACAGCACTCCCCTTAGCACATCGAAATGCGCCCAGAAAGGCATCGAATTACTATCGTCAGATGTAGCCACTTATCGTTTTGAAAAAAAGTTTTGCAGGGACACCTGATCCGTACGTCCTAATATTTCCGGATATCAACTAAAAAGTAGCGGACGCACAGACCGGTTTGCCCCTGCAAAACGAAAGAGTTTATTGCTTGTCGGTTTTGTCGGAGTGCTTGTCGTCAATTTCGTCGGTCACATCGTTGAGCCCCGCCTTGAAGCTCTTGATGCCTTTTCCCATCGAACGCATGAGTTCGGGTATCTTTTTACCGCCGAAAAGCAGCAGAATCACCACTAATATTATTATCCATTCCCAACCGCTAAGGTTGCCGAAAATTGCTGTAATCATCAGTGTATTGTAATATTAATTCAAATATACCGCAAAAATAATAAAATTTTTCCGCACGGGCAATCCGCCATGCCGTATTGTCACGGATTCAGGAGGTCGGGATTGTAATAATCGAACACGTCGCGGGCGAGTTCGAGCGCATGGCGCGCCCCGCTGTCGGGATTTATTGACACGGCGGTCTCGAAGTCGGTCACTGCCGCCGAATAATTCTGCAGCCGCCACGACAATTTGCCCCTCACGAAGTAAGCCTCATCGTCGTGTGTGTTCTCATGCAGATACAAATCGATTGCGACAACCGCTTCGTCGAAACGATTTTCATCAATTAATTGTTGGATATTTGGTAAAGAGGTCATCAAGTATTAATTTTACACGAAAATACAAAAAGTAAAACTATTATGCCAAAGTTTTTTAGTTTTCTAACATTATTTATAGCATTATCGGTATTTCCGGGCCGCGGCGCCGACCCGACAGCCACAAGCTACAGCTATGAGGACTGCCTCGGCTCATGGCTACCGTATCCGGCCCCGACGGCGGCCATCGAGACTCCCGACACGCTGACGGCAGTATTCATCAATCACGTGGGGCGCCACGGCGCGCGTTTCCCGTCGTCGCCCAACTCCACATTTGCGCTGCGCCGCGCCCTGGAGCGTGCCGATTCGCTCGGCACCATCACGCCCGCGGGCAAACAGCTGCTCGAACTGACACGCTACGTGGCACAACGCGCCCACAACTACTGGGGCGCACTCGACTCGCTCGGAATGGCCGAACAACGCGGCATAGCCTCGCGCATGTTCATAAGCTATCCCGAACTTTTCATCGACGGCAACGTCACGGCCATATCATCCTATTCGCCGCGCTGCGTCATGTCGATGTATTCATTCACCCATCAGCTCGACCGCCTCAACAACAAGGTGGAGATAATCACTTCGGCGGGACGTCAGAACTCTCTGCTGATGCGTCCGTTCGACCTCAACAAAGACTACCTCGACTTCATGCGGTCAAAAGTATGGGAAACTCCCTGGAGCGACTATGCCGACACCCGTATCACGGCCACTCCGCTCCGCAACGTGCTCGGCAAGGACTATCCGCTCACGCTGTCGGAAACACGCAGCCTCGCACTCGACGAATACCATTTTCTCGGCGGACTCGCTGCTATGGGCATCAATGTTGACCTGAGCGGTTTTCTGTCGCTTGACGAAATCAACGCACTGTGGAGCGTGTACAATCTGCGCCAGTACCTGCAGCGCACGGCATCGGTGCTTTCAACAGCTCCGGCCGACATTGCCTCGCCCCTTGTGCTTGACCTGATACGTACCACCGACGAAGCCGTCGCCGGCAATTCCGACGCTACCGTGCGCCTGCGTTTCGGCCACGCAGAGACGCTGCTGCCGCTCTTCTCGCTGCTGCGTCTGCGCGGAGCCTACTATCTGACCAACTATTACGACACCGTAGCACGGCATTTCAAAAACTTTGACATAGTGCCGATGGCCGCCAATCTACAGATGGTTCTGTTCAAATCGCAGCGCGGACGCTACTATGTGCGCTTCGACCTCAACGAGCGTCCGATACCGCTCCTGCCGAACGACGACCGCATCTATCTCCCCTGGAGCGAGGCACGCGACTACATGGTGCGCTGCCTCCCGCTTTATGACCAGCCGTAATCGGGATGTGCACTCAAGAACCGTGGATATTTGTAGGGACGCACGGCTCGTGCGTCCGAAAATCAACTGATTATCAAGCTTTATCGTGGACGCACAGACCGAGCGTCCCTACATTTTAGCCTAAATTTACGGTTCTGCGGCAATCTCAAGAACTTTTTTATCTCGTGAACGTTATAGTAACATGAGAGGGAAATTACTTTTAATCGTTTCTGCTGTGGCAGCCTTTCACGTTTCGGCTGCCAACAGCTTTTTTAATGAGTACGGCACAACGGACACGACCGCAGGCACGGACGAAAACGGACGTATCGAATCGGTCAGTATGTTGGCCGAACGTCTCGGACAGATGCGCCGTCACGATGCCTCGGCCGTATATAGCGTGCTTCTTCCATCGGCCGAAAATGCAATCACCTACGATATAAACCTACAGTCGGAAGCAGTCGCCGATTCTCTCGCACCCTGCAGCTACCTCATCTCATGGGAAGTGGCAACACCGTCGGGTAAATCGACCGGATTCACATCCTATTGCGCGGGCGACCATTTCCGCTACTCCGACGAACGCCTCCAGGAATATCATTTCGACAATGATTCAGTCCCGTTTCTGTCGGGACGCGGCGGCGTGCAGCGCAACGCACGTTTCACCAATCTCCTTCCCGCTTTTTTAGCCGGTGAAATAAACCGGATTGCGTCAGACTCGACGTTCACTTACCGGTTCAACCCAGATGCCGCATATTCGGGCAGGGACGTCGTAAGGCTTGATGCCGTCGAGTCGGTGAAAGGATATACAGCCCGCGAACTATCGTTCATATTCGACGCTTTCACAGGGATGCCGCTCCATATCTCGATGGAAAGCAATCCCGGCTCTGTATCCGAGCAATCGGTCACCGTAAGCTACGGCGAGCCTGAAGAAACAGGTGCCGCCGACTTCACCGAAGCAACCCTTATCGGCCTCTACCCCGAGGTGTTCGAACGCTTCCGTCAGGGGAATTTCCGTCTTGAGAATCTTCCCGGCACGGCGATGCCGCAGTTTTCGATACCCACCCCTACCGGCGAACGCTATACATATCATCGCGGCGACGGCTTTCAGCGTCCGGTCATCATCGCCGTAATCGACCCCGAAGTAGCCTCCGCGCCCGCTACCGTCAATGCCATACGCAATGCCGTCAACTCCATGCCGTCGGCCACCGATATAATCTGGGCAGTCAAATCCCGCCATATCGACACCATCGAGACTCTGCTCGGCTACGGTCTTAAGGAGGGTGAGACGATACTGGCCGGAGCCAATTCCATTATACGAGACTGCGGCATAACGGCATTCCCGGCAATGATATTCGTAGGCCGCGACGGCATCATCAAATCGGTACATATCGGAGCCAACAAAAATCTCGAAGAGATTGTTATGCAGAAGGTAGCATTATTGTAATGCATTTCAACGACAATAATAAAAAATAATATTATGGAAACAGTTTTTTTTAAAGGCACACCCTGCCACACCTACGGCACCATACCGTCGGCCGGAGATAAAGCTCCATGTTTCACGCTTGTCGACCCCGACATGAAGGAACTACGATGCTCCGACTATCGCGGCAAACGCGTTGTGATGAACATCTTTCCATCGCTCGACACCCCTGTATGCGCCGCTTCAGTACGCCGCTTCAACGAACTTGCCGCAGGCCTTGACAACACTTCAGTGCTCTGCATATCAATGGACCTTCCGTTCGCAGCAAAACGTTTCTGCACGCTCGAAGGCATCGACGGAGTGACAGCGGCATCGGCATTCCGTTCGCCCATGTTCTGTGAGAAATACGGTCTTGAGATTGTCGACGGCCCTCTCGCCGGACTTCTCGCCCGCGCCGTCATCATACTCGACGAAGACCGCAAAGTCATCTACTCCCAGCTCGTGGAAGAAATCACCGAAGAGCCCGACTACGACGCCGCAGTCTCCGTTCTCAAAGGAGACAAATTTCCCAAATGAATGAGGATATTGCAAAATTACATTTTATAAAACAAAAAGGATTAGAAACCTCTATTTTTTAAATACGATTAAGAGCTTGTCTAAATTTATATGATGCAGATTTTGAGAGGGATTGTCAGATGGATTTTTGCTTGCGATGAAGGAGCGTAGCCGTAGCTACGTGACTGAAGAGCGAGCAAAAAGACACTGGCAAGACCTTCAAAAGCAAAGTGATATAAATTTTAGACAAGCTCTATAAGCCGCGGCTGCTATATTCATATAGTAGTGTCGCGGCCTTACGTTGAATATACAATCCCATGGTAAACGTGCTCTACCGATTCCGAAACAGACGTGGCGACGTCCCGGACTATTAATTTGCCTGTATTTAATTGCGTTCTCGAATATTATTTGTAACTTTACGATTATACTTTATTTAAGAATGCAAGCAATAAGAGATAGATATGGACGAAAAAGGGATATTTGACAGAATCGAATATGTTGTCGCATGTGTCGGGGCTTTTGCCCAGCGATACAAGCTCTCCAACTCTCAGGCTTACGCTTATCTGCGACGTTTCACAGGCATTGATTTTCTTCTTGACTGCTATGCCGCCGAACATACTCTCTCTATTGATGATGCAGTTTCCGATCTCCAGATAATATGCAGCCGGAAAGGGGGTAAAATATGATTCGGTTATATCACGGCTCCAACGTTGGTATTAAACATATTGACCTCTCGCGAAGCAAACGCGGCAAGGATTTCGGACAGGGATTCTATCTGAATGCCAACCCTGATCAGGCTATGGCAATGGCTATCCGAACCGCCAGATTTATGGATGAGGGGCAGCCCACACTATCCTGCTTTGAATTTGATGACACCAAAGCTTATGAAATTGGACTTAATATCAAAGTGTTCCATGAATATTCAGTGGAATGGGCTGAATTTGTAGTAATGAACCGCAAAAATTCCTCAGACATCCCGGCACATCCCTACGATATTGTAATCGGTCCTATTGCAGATGATACTGTAGGCGTGCAAATTCGCCGCTACATAATGGGCTATATGTCTGCAACAGCATTGGTAGAGGAATTGAAATTCCGGGGTGACCATGCAGTTCAATATTTTTTTGGCACGCCCGAGGCAGTTGAACTTCTTAAGCTTATTGAACCATGACACAAAACATACAGTTTCAGATAGAATGTCTCGCAACAGAACTGACCGAAATGCTGATGTCCGAATACGGATGGGACATACGCCGTGCGCTCGACGAGCTATACACTTCCGAAACATTTGCCAAACTTAACGATCCCGAATGTGGACTTTACTATCAGGGTGCTGTATATATCTTCCAGTTTCTAAAGGCAGAAATCGAAACAGGCAAAATCGCATAACGCACATCAAACGTAGTCAGTGTGCATCTGCGGGGTCAATAGCGGTTGATTATGTCGGCTATGGCATGCGCGTCGGATGGCGTGGTGCATGCCGATACGGGGAGGGAAAGTACTGTGCGGCCTATTTGGTCGGCCTGAGCGAGAGCATTGCCGATTGCGGCGTAGTCCACCGATGCCATGCACGGCTGCATGTGTGGCGGCACGGCATAATGTATGTCGGTGGCGACTCCGGCTTTGGAGAGATATTCACGGAGACTGTCACGGCGGTCGCATCTTATCACGTACTGGTGCCATACCATGTCATCGCCTGACATGACGGGGCGGATTATGGCGGGGTTCGTGATAGCTTCGTCATATATTCCGGCTATGGCGCGCCGCATGCCGTTTTCACGGTCGAGGTACGGGAGCTTCACATTCAGTACCGCAGCCTGCACTGGGTCGAGGCGGCAGTTTGCTCCGAGATATATGTTGTGGTAACGTCGGTCGCTGCCATAGTTGGCAAGAGCCCTCACACGCGCGGCGAGGTCACTGTCGTGGGTGACAACAGCTCCGGCATCGCCGATTGCACCGAGATTTTTTGTAGGATAGAAGGAGAACGCTCCGGCATGACCGAGGCCGCCGGTGACGTGTGTTCCGTACAGTCCTGCCGTCACCGAACGTGCGCCGATAGCCTGCGCGTTGTCCTCGATGACAAGCAGGTTGTGGCGCTCAACGAATTCCTTGATTTTTTCGTCCCAGCATGCACGGCCGTAGAGATGGACAGGCATTACCGCACGTGTGCGCGATGTCAACGCCTCCTCCAGCCGCGATGTGTCGAGATTAAGCGCAGACATATCCACGGGAGCGAGTACCGGCCGCAAACCCGCATCTATTATCGCAAGTATCGACGCTATATAGGTATTTGCCGCCACTATCACCTCGTCGCCTTTCGAGAGGTCGCCTCTGTCGACCCACGCCCTCAGTATCAGCCTGAGCGCGTCGAGCCCGTTGCTCACGCCTATCGCATGTGGCGCACCTGTAAGTGCCGTCAGTCCGCACTCCAGACGCTCGCATTCCTCTCCTCCGACATACCGGCCGGAGGTTACGACACGCACTACGGCGGCCTCGATTTCGGCCATGTAGGGAGCGTTTATCCGCGCGAGGTCAAGAAACGTGTATTTCGGTACAGGCTGCGTCATTGTCCCTTTACATAGATTTCATTATACCGCGACTTCGACCGGCAGTAGTCCTCCTCCGAATACAGCTCCGACGTAAGCACGAGACTTACCGAACCGGAGGAAAAATTGTCGAGCGAACGCCATATTCCGTTGGGTATGTACAGCGCGCGGTATGGACGGTTCAACGAGAATTTGCGCTCGTCGACACCATCGGTAAGCGTCACGTCGAAAGAACCGGAAGCGGCGACAATGAATTCGTGAGCCTTGAAATGGGAATGCCCTCCGCGCTCCGAATCGCCCGGCACATCATAGAGATAGAATACGCGCTTTACGGGAAACAGGTTGGCGGCGTTGTCGACCACGGTAAGCGAGCCGTTAGGATGGCAGATACGCGACAGTTCCACTATGCGGCAGTCGTCAAGGGTGTTGCGCCGGCTGAAATCATAATTCCAAACCGATGCGCCGGCCTGCTCAACGGCAGGCATGACACCGGCATTCAGTTCATCGAGCCACAAGGCTCTGTCGCGCACATAGTCGCGTTCGTCATAATTGGTCGACGACAATACGAGAGCCACCGAGTTGGTGGAAAAATTGTCGATACGCCTCCACGTCATCGGCGGAACAAGAAGGCCGTAGAACGACCGTCCGAGCTGTATGCGACGCTCACCGTCGCCACTGTCGACTACCACATCAAACGAGCCGGAAAGTGCCACTATAAGCTCCGAAGAGGTACGGAATGCATGGCCGTGACGCTCCTCGCCCCCCGGCACATCGTAAATCCAATACGCGCGCCGTATGTCAAACGGCACCTGCGAGCCATTCTGAATGAAAGTCAAATTGCCCCGCGGGTCAAGTATTTTCGGGAGTGACAGCAGCTGCGGTTTCATGAGCGGTCTATGGTAGTGCTATTATTTCAGTTTTTTTCTATGCCCTTGTCGGCAAGAGCGATAAGATAGGCGCCGTAGTCGTTTTTGGCCATCGGTGCGGCAATTTCCCTGAGCTTGTCGGCGTTAATGAAACCGCGGCGGAAGGCAATCTCCTCAAGGGCGGCTACATAAAATCCCTGACGCTTCTGTATAGCCTCGATAAATCCCGAAGCCTCCATCAGAGAGTCAATTGTGCCGGTATCAAGCCATGCAAAACCGCGGCCGAAGCATTTTACGTTCAGGCGGCCGGCCTGCAGATAGGCGTCGTTGACCGATGTTATCTCCAGCTCTCCGCGTGCCGACGGCTTCACGTTGGCGGCGATGTCGACCACGTCGTTGGGATAGAAGTAGAGACCTACGACCGCGAGATTGCTTTTGGGCTGAAGCGGCTTTTCCTCAATCGAGGTGGCGTGGCCGGTCTCATCGAGTGTGACTACACCGTAACGGTTGGGATCCTTTACCTGATAGGCGAATACCGTCGCCTCGTTATTGCGCTCTGCTATGGCAAGCGCCTCGTGCAGCAATCCGGTGAAGCCCTGGCCGTAGAATATATTGTCGCCGAGCACAAGGCACACACTGTCGTCGCCGATAAACTCGCGGCCTATGATAAAGGCCTGCGCCAGCCCCTCGGGACGAGGCTGCACGGCATACGAGAAGTGTACGCCCAGATCCTCACCCGTGCCGAGCAGACGGCGGAACATAGGCAGGTCGTCGGGGGTGGAGATTATAAGTATCTCCTTTATGCCGGCAAGCATAAGCACCGACACAGGATAATATATCATCGGCTTGTCATATACGGGTATCAGCTGCTTTGAAACACCTTTCGTGATGGGGTAAAGCCTGGTTCCTGAACCGCCGGCCAATACTATTCCTTTCATAATCTGTCTATTTTTTCAGAACGTGTAACTTATATTTATCTTCCCTTGTACATCAGGTCGTAATATTTCTGATAGTCGCCCGACACCACGTCGGCCACCCATTGCTGGTTGTCGAGATACCATTTCAAAGTCTTGCGGATGCCCTCCACAAATGGAGTCTCGGGATACCAGCCGAGTTCGGTAGCAATCTTGGTCGGGTCGATGGCGTAGCGCATGTCATGTCCGGGACGGTCGGCCACGTAGGTAATCAGCTCTTCGTTGATTTCCTCGGGCGCGATGGCAAATATCTTGCGGTAGGCCGGTTCGGCATCGAGCATTTCCCTGACGAGGCGCAGTATGGTCTTTACGATATTGATGTTGCTCTCCTCATTGAAGCCTCCGATATTGTATACCTCGCCGATACGGCCTTTGCGGAGCACCATGTCAATGCCTTTGGCATGGTCGGCCACATAGAGCCAGTCGCGTACATTCTCGCCTTTGCCGTATACGGGAAGTTTCTTCCCTTCAGTGATATTCTTTATAATCAGCGGTATGAGTTTTTCGGGGAAATGATAGGGACCGTAGTTGTTGGAGCAGCGGGTGATGTTGACAGGCATGCCGTAAGTCTCGTGGTAAGCCATTGTCAGCATGTCGGCAGCGGTCTTGGATGCCGAATAGGGCGAACGCGGCGCGAGCGGAGTCGCTTCGGTGAAATATTTGTCGCCGAAAGTCTTGAGGTCACTTCGGCCCTCGACCACGCGAGCCACATCTTCGCTCAGATGAAGTTCCTGAGCTTCGTCATAATTCTTTTCGAGCGAACCATACACTTCGTCGGTCGATATCTGGAGGAATTTCTTGCCGGCGCGGTATTTGGGATGTCCGTTCTCGTCCTTGCCTTCGTACCATGCCTTGCGGGCGCAGTCGAGCATATTCTGTGCACCGAGTATATTTGTCTCGAGGAAGAGACGCGGATTTGTTATCGAACGGTCCACGTGGCTTTCGGCGGCGAAGTTCACCACATAGTCGGGGTCATATTCAGCCATGATTTTCTCAACGAGTTCACGGTCGCCTATGTCGCCTTTCACGAAATTTACGTTGTCGAGTTCAAGAAGCGGTTTGATAGTCATCAGATTGCCTGCATACGTAAGCACATCGAGAATCAGCACATCCACTTCATTGCCATGTGTTTTGATAAGATAGTCTACAAAATTGCTTCCAATAAAACCGGCACCACCGGTAACTAAATACTTTTTCATCGATTGGTTCTTTTTATTTAAATCCACTAATCTATTTATTTCGTTAATCAGTAACGGAACGGGGGCAGGGCCAACCGTAGGCCCGACCGTAATTCCGGCTGTCTACCTGTACAGATAGCGCTTTATGGAGCGCTTCGGCGTTTTTTCGAATTCATTAGGTATCAGCTGTATATGTTCTATCCGTTCGTACGGAGCTACAATCTTGTTGAGGTCCTGGCGCACATTCTCCATAATGGGCTCCATGTCATGTATCGTCAGCTTGTCGCGGTCCATCTGCTCATAGTCGGGATAGACTATCGCCGAAAGGCCTTTGCCGCGCTCCACCACAAGGCTCTCGCTCACGTAAGGCATATTGTTGAGTTTCGATTCAATTTCCTCCGGATAGATGTTCTGTCCGGTAGCTGAAAGTATCATCGTCTTGTATCGGCCTTTTATGAAAAGAGTTCCGTCGGGTTTGCGTACGCCCATATCGCCCGTATGCAGCCATCCGTCCTCATCGAGCACAGCGGATGTTGCATCCGGATTTTTATAATATCCTTCCATCACGTTCTCTCCCTTCACGCATATTTCTCCGGGAATATTCTCCTCATCGTCGGAGAGTATCTTCGAATGCATGATACCCGGCAATGTCCTGCCGCACGATTCGAGCTCGAACCCGCGCCAGGGGGTATAGCTGATAAGCGGACCGCATTCGGTCATGCCGTATCCTACCGTAAACGGGAATTTTATGCGATGAAGGAATTCCTCCACCTCTTTGTTGAGCGGAGCTCCGCCCACAATGACCTCTTCAAAGGCACCGCCGAACGCATCCACAAGCCGGCTGCGTATCTTGCTGTATATGGCCTTGTCGAGCAGCGGTATAGCCAGTGCCCACCGCATCGTCTGCTTCGTTATCATGGGCACTATCTGGTTTTTGTAGATTTTTTCGAGTATCAGCGGTACGGTCACTATCAGGTTGGGACGCACATCGCTGAACGCTTTCACAAGCAGCTTTGGCGACGGCAGACGGCCGAACAGAGTGATGTGAGAGCCGACAGCAAGAGGTGTGAGCATGTCGAACGCACAACCGTAGGCATGTGCCAGCGGAAGGAACGACAGCACACGCGATCCCTGATAATGCAACCTTGAGTTTATGCCGAACACCACATTGCCCGTAAGATTGTTGAACGTGAGCATTACGCCTTTCGAAAAGCCTGTCGTGCCCGATGTGTAATTGAGCACAGCCATAGCATTCTTGTCCCTTACGGTATAATTCACATCCTCTTTACCAAAGCCGTTGCGATAGCGTGACTTAAGTTTGCGGGTAAGATTCTTCAGCACCTTCGACGGCATGTTATTCTGGCCGGGACGCTCGGCAAGCACCCTGCGGTTGTCAAGCGACAACGCGGCACGAAGAGCCGGCAGCTCCTCGAAATCGAGATTTTCAAACACCGACTGGCTCACAAACAGCAGAACAGCTTCCGAATGGTTGATGATATGCTGCGCGTCCTGCGGATTGAAATCCTGAAGCACCGGCACTATGACGGCGCCGTAAGTGATGGTGGCGATAAAGACAGTGACCCATGTCGACGTATTGCGTCCGCACAACGCTATCTTGTCACCGACCCTGACCCCCTGGCTTTCGAAGAAAATATGCAGTCTTGCTATACGCTTTGCCATGTCACCGTATGTAATGGTCGACCCGCTGTCCCCGTAATCGGTCAGTGCGGGCAAAGTCCAGTTTTCCTTGAAACTGTTGGCATATATAACTGCCAGATCTTCTTTCATCATATCATATAGGGGTTTGGTATCTAATAGGTTATAGGGCGCAATGCAGCCGGTGGCGGAATGAGGCTCCGGTCAATATCCGTGAATCACCGGAAATCCGGCATCCTCAAGCGCTTTCTTTATAAACGCCACATGCTCGCGGTCGCGTGTCTCCATCTCGACGTGCAGCGAGCAGGAGTTGATATGGTTTGTCGCCTTAGTGCGCTCGTGGGTCACGGATATGATATTTCCTCCGCTCTTGGCTATGATGTCGCTTACAGCCGAAAGCTGTCCGGGCTTGTCGTCAAGTTCGAGAGTCAGCATGCACATGCGTCCACCCATCATCATGCCTCGCGTTATGACACGGTTGAGTATCGTCACGTCAATATTGCCGCCCGACACAAGACATACGACCTTTTTCCCCTTAACCGGAAGTTTGTCGAACATCACTGCGGCGACAGGAGTGGCTCCAGCACCTTCAGCTATCAGTTTCTGCTTCTCGATAAGAGCGAGTATGGCCGCCGAAATCTCATCATCCGATACTGTAACAATTTCATCGACATATTGTTGGCACATCTCGAAGGTATTCACCCCGGGCTCTTTTACCGCGATGCCGTCGGCTATCGTCGACACGCTGTCAAGATGCACCGGTTTCTCCTCGGCGAGCGAACGCTGCATCGACGGAGCGCCGGCAGCCTGCACGCCATATACCTTTATGTCGGGGCGCAGCGTCTTTACGGCAAACGCGATTCCCGATATCAGGCCACCGCCGCCCACAGGCACTACGATTGCCTCCACTTCGGGAAGCTCCTCTATGATTTCTAGACCTATCGTGCCCTGTCCGGCTATTACGAGAGGGTCGTCGAAAGGATGTACAAATGTATATCCGTATTCCTCCTTGAGCTCAACGGCCTTATTGTAGGCGTCGTCATACACGCCCGGCACAAGACACACTTCCGCGCCAAGACGTTTTGTCGCTTCTATCTTTGAAATCGGAGCGCCCGCGGGAAGGCAGATAAGAGCCTTGATACCGTTGTTTCTTGCACCCAAAGCCACACCCTGAGCGTGATTCCCGGCAGAGCAGGCTATAACGCCGCGCTGCTTTTCCTCCTCCGACAGCTGCGATATCTTGTAATATGCGCCACGCAGTTTGAACGAACCGGTGTACTGCAGGTTCTCCGGCTTGAGGTAGACGGTACAATCGTTTGACAAATCTGTCGGCCCTATGATTTTGGGGTGACGCGCTACATCTTTCAGCACCTGTTGTGCCTTATATATCTCACTTATTTGTAAAGCTGACATTTTTATGAGTTTTAAAACGTGCAAATATAATAAATATTCACCAATACCAAATATAAAAACGCGCTAAAATAATATGTGAACAGGGCGTCCCGCCACGTGGAAATTTCCGATACGATTTACGTCTCAACGGTTTGATGCCCGCAATATCACCGGAAAGCCATCCTTAAGCCTTACGGGCGACGAGGCGCTGATACTGTCGGCTGCCGACTTCGCCTCGGCAAGCGACGGGGTCGAACGTATCACGACATAATAAAGCGGTTCGCCGGTCTCGACGATTATAGCCTGCGGGTAGCCGCCGGCCTCCATCCTGTTTCTCATTGATTTTGCATGAAACAGCTGCTTGAACTGACCTGTCACTACGTTGTATTTGTGCAATCGGTCGGGAGTAAATCCTGCATCCTTCGACGCCGTGACATATTCCACCGTGACATTGACGGTATCACCGCCCGTCACGATACGCTCCTCGCGGCTCTGTTCCCTTACTCTGTTGTATATGGTGCTTTCGATACCGCCACTATCCTTCTCCTTGGCCTTGTCATAAGCTTTCTTATAATTGGCCTCATTGGTACCGCATGCCGCCAGAATAGCGGCAAAAGCACATCCCATAATAATTTTCAATCCGTTCATACGCATAGTCTGTATCGGTTTTTCGTTATCGCGGTTGATTTTTTCGGACGAGTCAGACGGGTCAGACAGGTCGGACATGTCTGTCGAGTCCGACCCGACCGTTCAGGTCGCCGTATGACTCATCCGAATAATTTCAATCAAAAAAAAGCCATCAACCCGTGAAAGTTGATGGCTTATCTTATTAAGAGGTGGGCGCTGAGGGATTCGAACCCCCGACCCTCTGCTTGTAAGGCAGATGCTCTGAACCAGCTGAGCTAAGCGCCCTCTTTTGCTGAATTGCGCTGCAAAGTTACGCATTATTTTTTACCTACCAAATTTTTCAGCCACTTTTTTCATTTTTTTCTAAAAAATATTTTTCAATACTGATTTCGCGAGTGGACGACAAACCTGCGTAATTTCGGTTAATGAGGTAGGGACGCACGGTCTGTTCGTCCGATAATCGACTGATAATCACACCTATTTCACGGCAGGTATTGCGTTCAAATTCGTATCAGCCGATACGCTTCACTACGGTTGCTATGCGTCCGGAACTGACGCCTTGTCTTCGTGCCGAAAACAGGCGTTCGTCACACCGGCTGCAGACGCCGCTGTCAGAAATCCCTGTCGGGTCAATGCCGCAACGCTCGAGTTCGATTACCGCCGCAGCGCGCAAATCGACATGCGGCTTATGGCCGGAAGCAGGCACTATGCGCACATCCGAGCCGAATCGGGCTTCAAATCGTGCGGCAAACGCCTCGTCGACCTCATAACACGCGCCGCATATGCATGGGCCTATGGCTACGCGCATATCCCCCGGCACAGCGCCAAGACGCGACATCTTCGCGACAGTCGCAGCCAATATGCCGTCATAGAGTCCGCGCCATCCGGCATGGGCGATTGCGATTACTCCGTGAAGGCTGTCATTGAATACAACGGGGAGGCAATCGGCCGTATTGACCACGAGCGCCACATCATCGCGTACGGTGACGAGCGCATCCACCTCTTCGAGACAGGGCAACATGTCGCCTATCACCGCGACATTGACCGAGTGGGTCTGACGCGGTATGACGAGACGATTCACATCAGTCCCGACATAGGCAGCTAACTCACGGCGGCAATGTGCCACATGCGCCTGGTCATCGCCGGTATAATGGCACACATTGAATCCGGCATACGCATCTTTCGGGCCACACGCGTCACCGCCCCGCATCGTACTGAATGCCGACACCCCGGCGCCGGCATCAAGTTCAAGTATCTCCATCGTCTATTTCGTATCGGCTTCGTCGGCGTCATCCGGCATATCATCCGGTTCTGCCGCTCCGTCATCGCCGTATTCCCAGCCGATTTCGTCCCAGTCCTCGTCTTCGATAAATTCATCGTCATCGACAGGAGTAGGTTCGAATATGAAATCATCCTCTTCCTGCACGCGGTGGCGCACATCGAGCGGACGGTGGGTTATGGGCAGCGGTTCAATCCTGTTGCGGTCATCTATAATAGCCGACCAAAGTATATCCTTGAGTTCGGTAAGCCCCTGGCCTGTCACTGCCGAGATGAACACCGACGGAATTCCCTCGGGGAGCGTCTTTGCAATCTCCTCCATAAGCTCATCGTCAAGCATGTCGCTCTTCGACACCGCCAGTACTCTCGGCTTGTCGGCCAGCTGCGGGTTGAACTGCTCCACTTCATTGACAAGTATCTGATACTGGGCGGCAATATCATCGGCATCGGCCGGCACCATGAACAGGAGCACCGCATTGCGCTCAATATGGCGCAGAAACCGCAGTCCGAGACCGCGCCCCTCGCTCGCGCCTTCGATAATACCGGGAATATCGGCCATGACAAACGAACGGCCGCCGCGATAGCTGACAATGCCGAGCTGCGGCTCCATCGTCGTGAAAGGATAGTCGGCTATTTTCGGACGGGCTTCCGACAGTGCCGACAGCAATGTCGACTTGCCGGCATTCGGGAATCCCACAAGGCCGACGTCGGCGAGCAGTTTAAGTTCCAGCACCACGCTTTTCTCGATAGCCGGCTCGCCTGGCTGCGCATAGCGCGGCGTACGGTTGGTGGCCGACTTGAAGTGCCAGTTGCCGAGACCGCCGCGGCCGCCGCGGAGCAGTTTCACCTCCTGGCCGTCGTCGGTGACCTCGCACAGATATTCGCCGGTATCGGCATCGTAAACCACAGTACCGCAAGGCACACTTATAGTGACATCCTCGCCATCCTTGCCGAAACTGCGTCCGCCCGAACCGCTCTCGCCGTTGCCGGCAAAGACATGGCGGCGGTAACGCAGCGGCAGCAGTGTCCACATGTTGCGGTCACCGCGGAGTATGATATGGCCGCCACGGCCGCCGTCGCCGCCGTCGGGACCGCCCTTGGGAACATATTTCGCACGATAGAAATGGCGTGAGCCTGCACCGCCCTTGCCCGAGCGGCACAATATTTTCACATAATCAATAAAATTTGATTCCGGCATAATTTTTCTTTTAATGTAACGGATCTCGAGAGGTGATAATCGTCAGGCAACGGCTATCGGAATCCTCTCAATATAAATCAACAATCGGCGGTCGGTCTATGTTTTCCGCCATGATATTTCATGATGTCGGCGGCATGGCGGAAATCAGCCGGCGTACCGACATCTATCCACGTGCCGTTGATCGGGAAATACACCACCTTCAGGCCGCGCGCCAGCGCTTCGTCGATAAGGGCGGTGGCATCGTAGCGACGGTCGGAAGGCACCAGCGCGGCCGCTTTTCTCGATATCATATATATCCCGCCGTTGGCATAGAGCGAGTAGGTGGGCTTTTCGCGCAACGACGTTATCCGGCTCCCCTCGGTCGACAGTATCGCGTACGGCACCGACACCGTATATGGTATGGCGGCCACCGTTATGTCGGCCTCCTCCTGACGGTGGCGTATGTACATCTCGTCGAGAGCTATGTCGGTGAGCAGGTCGGAGTTCATCACGAGCACCGTGTCATTGGTCAGCATCGGCAAGACGTCGGCGAGGGCGCCTATCGTGCCGCGCGGCTGCTCCTCCCTTATAGTACGCACACTGATACCGGCAACGGGCTTCGAGAAATGCTCGTCGAGCTGTTCGGCAAGATAGGCGGTGCTGACCGCTACCTCGTCGACACCCACCCGCGCAAGCGCCTCGATATTGTAATCAATGATAGCCTTCCCCTCGATAGTGAGAAGCGGTTTGGGTGTGGTAAGCGTCATCGGGCGCAACCTCTCCCCCTTTCCGCCGGCCATGATAAGCGCGCTGAGCGGCAGCAGGGAGTCGACCTTGCGCAGATCCACTATTCTGACGAGTTTTCCGGCCTCGTCAATCACCGGAAGCAATCCTATTCCGGCATTACGTATATCCCTTATAAAAGCGATATCGACATTGCCGCGCGTGACCGAACGGAACTGTCGGTTCATGGCCTCACCGATATTGTCGTCAAGCGCGACACCGCGTATGAGCGCACGCCTTATGTCGCCGTCGGTCACAGTACCTGTCGGTCTGTCCTCGCCATCGGTCACAATAAGCGTACGCGTATCGCCCGACAGCCGGTCCAAGCCCTCAATTGCATCCCTGACAGTAGCCGTCGAAGGTATAATATGTCGTTGAAACATCTCCATATCCCGCAAAGTTACAACTTTTTCTCCGTATTATTGAATAGTGCCGTTCTCTTTTTCGCTGAGGAGGTGAGATGCTATGAGCAGGTCTATCGGGGCGTCGATGTCGATGGAGCGGGCGGCGGGCATCACATAGGGGATGCGGCGTGGGAACGCGCCCATCGGGAGACGGCGGATTGAGGCGGGGTTGATTACGTAGACGGCGCCGTTGTATTCGTAGGCGGGGGGCACGTCCTGGCGGCGGGTGTAGAGGCCGTCGCCTTTGCTCACGTGCAGGCAGCCGTCGGCATCGGTCTCGAAGCAGTTGTAGTAGGGATTGGAACGTGCTTCGGTCACGCTTACGACCATGTCGGTGCCGTCGGCGTAGAGCGCCATCGCGCCGGCTATGTCGTCGGCGGTGCGTAGCGGCGACGTGGGCTGCAACAGCACTACGGCATCATAGCGGATGCCGCGGCGGTCGGCCCAGTCCATCACGTCAAGTATCACCTCGCGCGAGCCGGCGGTGTCGGTTGCCAGTTCGGCCGGGCGCATGTATGGCACATCAAGGCCGCATTGACGCGCCACGGCGGCTATCTCGTCGGAGTCGGTCGACAGTATTATGCGTTCGGCCGGCGCTATTTCAAGCGCGGCCTTTATGGTATAGTCAATCAGCGGGCGTCCGTTAAGCGGAACGATATTCTTTTTGGGAATGCCTTTGCTCCCTCCGCGCGCCGGTATTATTATCAACGGGTTCATATTGCTATTTGATATCATGGAATTTTTTGGGTAGCAGTTGCGATATGTCGCAACCGGTCAGCTTGTCGACAATCATATCGACCGTACCGTCATGCCGGTAGGGATTAGGCGTACGCCGTGCCGTTTCAGCCGCTTCGGGGGTCAGCGCACGCGTGATGGCGGCATCGATTGACTCAGCGTCATCGCCGCAGTGTATCACGGCTTCGGATGCAGTACGCCCCTGCTGCCGCATGCCTATATTCACCACCGGCACCCCTGCCGAGGGCACTTCCACTACCCCGCTCGACGAGTTGCCTGCGACAGCGCTCACATAGTGCAGCGCCGAACGGTAGCGCAGTGCTCCGAGCGACGGCACGGCAAGCACTTCGTCGCCGCGTCGTTGCCTATAAGCCTTTATCATGTCGATGATGTCGGCGCTGTTGGGGTCGTTGTTGGGATATGTAATGATTACCCTGCAATCGGGATGGCGGTCGAGGGCGTCGAGCAACGCGCCGAATCTTACCGCCGGCTCCACGGTGTCATTGGTGGCCGGATGGTATGTCACCAGCAGGACGCGTCCGTCGAGGCCGAACCCGAGCGACCGCTCCAGTTCGTCACGCGTCATGACGGGTGCATGGTTCATGTTCCACACACCCAACGCGCCCGTGTTTAAAACCAGGTCGGGCTGCTCGCCCATCGCAATCAGCCTGTCGCGGTGACGCTCGGTTGTGGCGAAATGGAGCGACGACAGTTTGCTTATGGCATGCCTTATGTTGTCGTCAACAGCGCCCTGAGTGATTTCGCCCCCCGATATATGCGCAATCGGGATATGGAGCATTGTGGCAGCCGAAGCCACGGCAAGCATCTCGAAACGGTCGCCGAGCAGCAGCAGTATGTCGGGCTTTACGTCAGCGAGCGTACGCGCCATATCGGCAAGATGCGCACCCATTGCCACGGCTGTATCCACCTCGCTGTCGGAAGCATAGGCCATCGGCACGAGAGCCGCGGGTTCGAATCCGTCGGCGCGTATCTCATCAACAGTCATGCCCCTCGACGGGTCAAGGTGCATGTTTGTGGCAATGATGCTGAGCCGCACGTCGTCACGGCGTTGCAATGCCTTTGCCACCGGCGCGAGCAGCCCCCAGTCGGCACGCGTGGAGCTGACAATCGCGATATGTCGTATATTGTCGTTCATTTTCTTCATATAACTCCCACAAAATTAAATATTTTTTTGCGTAAATTCCCATTATTTCGTATTTTTGGTGTCATAATCAATCAAAATCAAATATATGAAACTTAATAATATCATTAAGATTCTTCTTATAATTTATATGATAATTGTTCTTTTTGTCCTTATTAAGTTTTTATTTGTATCTGATATACTGTAATTAATATACATTCTAATAATTCACACACAATATTCATGACCCTCTTCCTTATCTCACTTGCAGTACTCATAGGAGGTTATTTTTTATACGGACTTTTCGTCGAGCGTGTCTTTTCCATTGACCCCGGGCGCCCGACCCCTTCGTCGTCTCATCCCGACGGTGTCGATTACGTACCTCTCCCCACGTGGAAAGTATTCCTCATACAGTTCCTGAACATCGCCGGTATCGGTCCGATTTTCGGGGCCATCATGGGCGTGATGTACGGGCCGGCGGCATTCCTGTGGATTGCGCTCGGCACCATTTTCGGGGGCGCCGTCCACGATTTCATCTCCGCGATGATATCGCTCCGCAACGACGGCAAGTCGCTCCCGCAGATTGTAGGCATGGAGCTTGGCCGGCGCGTACAGTCGGTAATGGGCATATTTACGGTGTTCCTGCTCATTATGGTAGTTGCGGTGTTTGTCAAGACACCGGCCGGACTGCTTGCCAATCTGACACCCGACCATCTTTCGGAAACATTCTGGACAGTCGTAATCTTTGCATACTATATCCTCGCCACGTTGCTCCCCATCGACAAACTTATCGGGCGGCTCTATCCAGTATTCGGGCTCGCGCTGTTGGTGATGGCCGTCGGCATAATGGGCTATCTGCTGTTCAGCGGCATAGACATCCCCACCGGAGTCAGCGAGGGCTTCGCCAACCGCCATGCCGACCCGTCGGAGGCTCCGCTCTTTCCGATGATGTTCGTGTCGATAGCATGCGGTGCCATATCGGGTTTTCATGCCACCCAGTCGCCGATGATGGCGCGGTGCCTCAAAAACGAGAAGATGGCGCGTCCCGTATTCTACGGCGCCATGGTGGCCGAAGGCATCGTGGCACTGATATGGGCAGCCGCGGCAATAGCTTTCTGCGAGTCATATCAGGCGATAGCCGACTATGTGAGCGCCCATAAAGACGATGGCGAGGCGGGAGCCCTCGTCACAGCCATCTGCAACAACTGGCTCGGCGTGGCCGGCGGCCTGTTTGCCATTCTCGGCGTCATCGCCGCCCCGATTACCACGGGCGATACAGCCATGCGCTCGGCGCGTCTCATCATAGCGGATTCCTTCTCCATACGCCAGACAACCGTAGTGAAGCGGCTGCTTGTCACCCTCCCGATCATAGCAATGTGCTTCCTGCTGATGCAGATTGACTTCACCGTGCTATGGCGCTACTTCGCATGGAGCAACCAGACACTCTCCGTATTCACCCTCTGGGCAGTAACGGTCTATCTCGCACGCCGCCGCAAGCTATTCTACATCACACTCATTCCGGCACTGTTCATGACAATGGTATGCGTCAGCTATATCCTCTTTGCTCCGCTTGGCGAACCAAAGGCCGGTATCGGCCTACCTCTCGACACCGCCATCATCCTCGCCGGAGTAGTGGCAATCGCATTCCTCGGCCTTTTCACCCGCTGGCTGCGCCGGCGACCCGCGCAAGTCCTGAACTCTTAAACACTTTATATACTACCGATTATTAACCAACTAATCATAACCCATATGGAACAACAATCACCTAAAATCAGCGGCTCGCTCAGAGCCGCGGCCATCGGTGCCACGCTTGCGATGATACCGTTACCATTCATAGCATTTTTTGTTGCTGTTGAGGCCTTCAAAGACATGAGTGAAGGGTTTGCCAAAGCGCTTGTAGTAATTCAATTCATCGGATGCCTTATCTGGGCCGGTGCCCTTACGGGAGCAATTCCGGGCGCTAAAAAGCTGAACATATCGGCGGCCGGTTTTGGCGCCTGTATCGCCGGGGCTCTAATCGGAGGTATCCTGCAAATGATATTTATTTTCGATGAAGAACTTTTATACAAATTCATGTCATTAGCCAATGGCCAGACTGAAGCACTGGTGCTCATCACGCTGATAACTGTTGTCGTCAACTTGCCGTTAGCCTTAGGCACCCTCACGGCAGGAAAATCCTTACACTCGCTGAAAGGTGCATCTGTATGCTATTTTATACTGTCAGTCTTCCCTTTGCTTGCCATATTGCTGTATAAAATAATTGTTAAAAAATCCTTTAATTATTATTACGGATATTCTTCTTCAGGTGAAGAAACTTGTGGAATTTTAATATGTATATTGTTGCTACTTTTAGCCATTATATGTGTAATATCCTGGTGGAGAGCAGTATCTAACGCAAGTAATATTGAAGAAACGCCTGATAGCAACGATGACTTCGCGCCTCAGGCCACATACGTAGAGCAGCCGGCAGCCGCACCTGTCCAGCCCTCAGCTCCGGCCCAGCCGCAGCATAATTATTCGGCACGTCCCGTGTCGGCCATCACCGAGGAGCAGAAAAAGATACTCATGGGCATGAGCAATCAGGAGCTGACCAACGTCATCAACAACCCGTCGCTCTATGCCAATCCGGCATTCGTCGACGAAGCCCGCAAGACGCTCACCAAGCGCCAGGGATGGGAAGTAATCAAAGATTACTCCGACGAACAGCTGCTCAGCATCGTCCATGACAACGTACAGGGATTTTCGGCCGAAGTGCTTGACGCCGCGTCCATGGAGCTTCTCGCCCGCGAGAACGCCACATTCATCAACGAAGTGTCGTCGCTCACCGTTCCCGAACTTCAAGGCATCCTCTCCAATGCCGACAGCTACTACGACGGCTACATACAGCTGGCCACCCGCGTGCTCAACGAACGCATCAACAACCCCGGCAACACCCAGGCATAAATCATACATATCTACCACAACACCGGTCCCGCATCATGCCGCAAAACGCACGATGCGGGACCGCTATTTATTTGCATTCTATCCGTAAATTCAGTATCTTTGCACTACTATTGTTGCCACATATTTTTGCGAAAGTTAACTGTATAATATCTCAATATGAAAAGAATTATAGTTGGCATACTGACGGCGGTCGCTTTGCTTCTGTCAATACCGTCATCACTCCATGCCGGAGCGATCGACGACCTTAAAGCACAGCTTGCAACCACCGCCTCTACCGACGACAGCATATCCATAATGTATGACATATTCGACCTGTCAGACAAAGGCTCGCGTACACCAATCGCATGGCAGATGCTCGATATTGCCGAACGTACCGGCAACGACTCTCTCGGACTCGACATGCTTCGCCATCTTGCCAATACATATACCCGCAACGACTCGGTGCTCGCGATGCTCGAAAATAAATGCGCTGAATATCCTGACGGCAATGACCGTCGCGCCACTCATACGTTCATCGTACTGCGGCGCGCCGGCTATATGGCGCGATACACCTCTGAAGCCGACCGCCTTGTAAAAATCAGGGAAACAATCAACCGCTACCAGACTCTCCCGACCGATGCCACTCCCTACGACCGCATTGAGCGCCTCGGCTCTCTATGCATACTTCTCGGCAACAGCTCCCACATACCCATGCTCGCCAAATATGTCGACAAAGCCATTTCCATGGCAAAATCCCTCCCCGCCCAGGATCTGGCCGTGCGCAACATCATATTCAACCAGGCAGCCTCCGTTTACACCAACCACAACCACCCCGACCAGGCCATCAAAGTGTACCGAATGATTCTTTCCATCATTGACAAAATGGAAAAAGACTACCATAACTCAGGACGCAAATACCGCAATCTGGATACTTACCGGTACAGCACTTACCGCAGCCTGCTGCAAAACTACAAAGGTCTGCAGCCGGCCGAGATACAGGAATACTACGACAGCATAACCGCGATTGCGGCCCGCAACGCCGAAGCCGCCAACGACATGAAATTAGGCGTCGTCGACGCTTATTACTACATGGCTGTCAAAGATTATGCCCGCGCGATACCGTTGCTCGAAAGCATTTTAGACACAAATCCCGACAATTTCAGCAAAGTAAGGGCATTGCGCAATATCATCTCGGCCGCCGACTCCACCGGCAACAAAGACATCCTTCTCAAATACACCTCTCTCTACAACAGAATGCTTGAGGAGAATATGGATCTTTCAGCCCAAAACACATACACCGAACTCCAGACCATCTATGACGTCAATGAGCTCCAGATACGCAACGCGCGACTTGAACTCGCCAACGCCGAAGCAAAGATGAAACACCAGCGCGTGCTCCTATTCGCCGGCATCATCGCTTTCATCATAATGCTCATAACCCTCGGTTTTCTCCTAAGAGCAATTAAAAAATCACGCACGCTTGCCACGGGACTCGAAGCCTCAAACGAAGCCCTCCGCAAGGAACAGTCCAACCTGCTTGCCACGCAGCAGAAACTTATCGAGGCACATGAGGCAGCACGGCATGCCGAACGATGCAAAGCCGAATTTATCGACAACATGAGCCGTGAAATAACCACACCGCTCAACGCTATCGTAGAATACTCCCACCTGATTGTCGACTGCGCCGACAATGCCAAGAAAAAATACCTCTTACGCTATGCCGATATTGTAAAGCTAAATACCGAACTGCTCAACACCATCGTGCACGACCTGCTTGATGTGGGCTCGCTCGAAAATGCCACAATATCAATAAAACGCTATCCGGTGCTTGTGGGCGATATATGCCGTATGGCCATCGAGAGCATGCGCTCCTATCTCCAGCCCGGAGTGACCATCAGTTTCGAGCAGGAAACGGCTCCCGACACTTATATCACCACCGACTCACGCCGCGTAGAACAAGTGCTCATCAATCTGCTTTCCAATGCGGCGAAATTCACATCACAAGGGTCAATTTCCCTATCTTACCGCATTGACCGTACGAATAATTCCATTATCTTTGCAGTCTCCGATACCGGCATCGGTATTCCCAAAGGGAAAGAGGAGGAAATCTTTGACCGTTTCCGCAAACTCGACCGCAACACCCAGGGCAACGGCCTCGGCCTTGCGATATGCCGAATGATAGCCGAACTTCTTGACGGGTCGGTAAAAGTCGATACCTCCCGACTCGGCCAAGGCTCAACATTCCTCTTCGTAATTCCCATCTCGTAGGACTGACGGGCAAGTTGACGTATAAATATCCGGTCATCCCCCGTAAGGACTATGTCGCATAACAGATATCGACAATAGATAATAACCAACCGGCAATGACTGCAATAGAAGAAAACAAAATCACTCTCGCTCCACTCGACGCATCACACGATTTAGACGCAGCCAAAGAGATATACCTCGAGGCTTTCCCTCCGGCCGAACAGCGACCGTGGGAAATGATAACGGCACGCTGCGGCGGCCGCCTCGAACTGACAGGCATCTATCTCGGCGAACGTCTTGTCGGCATGATTACGACATGGAAATTTGACGATTTCATCTACGTGGAGCACTTTGTCGTCGACCCGACACTGCGCGGCCGCAATATCGGCAGCACCGCCATACGTATCCTCCGGGAGAAATGCAACCCGCTGCCCATACTCCTTGAAGTCGAACCCGAACATCTGTCGGCACAGGCACTCAGCCGCATCCAGTTCTACAAACGCCTCGGATTCCATATCATCGACCGCAGCTACGTGCAGCCACCCTACGACACATTCCTACCTCCCGTGCATCTCTGGCTCATGTCGACCGAGCCGGGATTGTCGCCCCAAAACGCATCCCTCCTGCTCCACCGCGTAGTCTATAACGTAACCGAAGCCTGATGGAGTGGATATTACCTGCGCTGCTGTCAGCCACCTGCCTCGGATTTTACGACATATTCAAAAAACTTTCGGTCAAGGGCAACAACGTGCTGATGGTGCTCCTGCTCAACACCATCTTCGGCGCCCTCTACCTGTCGCCGGTCATTATCTCCAATATAGCCGGCGGTCACTTCGGACTCGGCGACACGTTGCGCGGACACTGTCTTATACTCATAAAGGCGGTCATCGTGCTATCATCGTGGATACTGGGATACTTTGCGATAAAACATCTGCCGCTCACCATTCAGGGACCTGTCAACGCCACGCGCCCCGTGCTCGTGCTTGTCGGGGCACTCTGCATATTCGGCGAACGCCTCAACGCCCTGCAATGGACAGGCATAATCATAGGGTTTGCCTCGCTCTACTTCATATCGCGCATCGGAGCCAAAGAGGGATTCTCCCTGCGGCATTCCCGATGGCTGTGGATGTCAATAGGCGCGATGATGCTCGGAGCCGTCAGCGCCCTGTTTGACAAATACCTGCTCCGAAGCTATCTTCCGCTCGAAGTGCAGGCATGGTATTCGCTCTATCAGTGCATCATCATGAGCGTACTGCTGCTGGCGCTGATGCGCGGCCAACGCGGCTCGTCCGACCGCTTTCAATGGCGCTGGACCATACCATGCATAGCCATATTCCTCACGGTAGCCGATCTGGCCTACTTCCATTCCCTATCCATTGACGACTCGATGGTATCGATAGTATCGATGATACGCCGCGGCAGCGTCATCATTCCGTTCCTCTTCGGTGTAATAGTCCTCCGTGAAAAAAACATCAAGGCAAAACTGATCGACCTCTCCCTCCTCCTGCTCAGCCTCCTGCTGCTTGTAATAGGCTCCAACCACTGACCACGCAATGGAGCAATGATGAAACCTCAGTCATACACCACATCAACATGTAGGAGCGCTCCCAATGATGCATAAGCTGAGTTAAGAGGAGCTGAGGTGTTGCAAAACTATAATAAGCTATCAAAATTCACAGCGAATTGTAGGGACGCAATCCAATGCTGTTTACTTAAAGAGCATAGAGTGGAGCCTAAGTAAACAGCATTGGATTGCGTCCCAACAATTTCGTTTGTATATCTTGAGTTCTGCAACACCCTCGCGCCCACGCTCTATGCTATTTCTCCGAGGGGACGCGGAGCTGATCGTTCATGATGCGGCCCTCGAGCTTTTCACGATGACGGCGGTAGTCCTTTGAACCGATGTATTTTTCTATTATCTCGGCATGCGCGCGGCGGTGCAGGTCGGTACCGACAAAGTCAACATAATCCTTTTCAATAAGCATCTCCGCTATCTTCTTCGGTTCTTTGCCATAGTAGCCGGCGAGACTCAGCAGATTGACCTGAAACAGGATGCCGTTGCCGTGAAGCTCATCGTAACGTTGTCGTTTGTCGTAATAGTAGATATAACGCTCCGGATGGGCGAGAATCGGCCGGAATCCCTTCATGCTTATCTGGAACAGTATCTGGTCGAGATTGTAGGCTTCCTGGATATATGAGTTTTCCACAAGCAGGAAATTGCCGTGCAGACGGCGTACGATACCCTCTTCAAGCTGCTCGACAAACATTTCGTCGACTCGGTATTCAGCCGAATAATCCATATCAATCTCTATTCCGGCCTGACGCAATCCCTCCTGAAGCTCCGAATATGCCCCGCTGATTATATCGGGTGTATTTTCAAAAGTATCCTGTGTGACGTGCGGGGTGACGATAAGCTTCTCGAGTCCCCAGCCCATCATCCGCTGCACGAGTTCGACCGAACGCTCCACCGAGGGCGATCCGTCGTCGATGCCGGGTACTACATGACTATGAATATCGGTTGTGAAAAACAATTTCTCGTCACTCTGCGATTTCTTACTGAAAAAATTAAACACGCCTGTATGGTTTGAAAAGGTTCTACTTATATTGGGATATATTATGAGTGCAAATATAGCGAATATTTCCGTCAATCAGCGTTTTTCCGTGCTCCGGCATATTATTTCTTTAACAATAATTCAGATTCTTTACCGGTGCCAGAAATTGCGCGAGAAAAGAATGAGCACGGTGAAAATTTCCAGACGGCCCACGAGCATGATGAATGACAGCACGAATTTGCCGGCGTCGGGCACCGTGACATACGATGATGCCGTCTCTCCGATGCCGAGACCCGTATTGCCGAGACACGACACCGTGGCGAAATACGCATCGCCGAGCGGCATGCCGATAGCCGAAACGATTATGCCGCCGACCACGAGTATCACCACGTAGAATACGAAGAATCCCGTCACTTTGAGCACAAGCTCGGGGGGCCTGACGCTGCCGTTGACCGTAAGCGGATAATAACGGTTGGGATGTATGATTTTCTTGTACTCGTTGCGCGCGTTCTTGACCATGAATATGATACGGTCAATCTTGACTCCGCCCGAAGTGGAGCCGGCGCACGCTCCCATGAGCATAAGCACTATAAGCACGGGTATCACGGCTTCGCCCCAGGTTGACAGGCTGTCGACCGTATAGCCGGTCGATGTAATCGTCGATACTACCTGAAACAACGGGTCGACTACGATTTCCTCAAGTCCGCGCCGGCCGCCGAGCAGCAGCACTGACATTATAAACAGCGTGGCAAGCGCGATTGTGATGACGTAACTACGGAAATTGATATCACTCCACACCTTCCCCATCTGACCGAGCGAAGCCCTGTAAATCAGCACAAAATTCACACCGCCGAGAAACATGAATATTATCACCGGTATGCGCACGGCCATCGAACTCCATGCCCCGGTAGTGTCGGTGCACGATGTGAATCCGCCTGTCGAGACAGTCGAAAGCGAATGGCACACCGCCTCATAAAAAGGGAGCGGACCTATCCACAATATCACTCCGAGAGTAACCGTAAGAACGCAGTAAATGAGCCACAGCCGTTTGGCCGTCTGGCTCACACGCGGCTGCAGCTTGTCATGCGTGATGCCAGTAGCCTCGGCATTGAACATCTGCATGCCTCCCGACGAATTGAGCATAGGAAGCAGTGCCACTGTAAATATTATGATACCCACTCCACCGAGCCACTGCATTATGCAGCGCCACAGATTGACTCCGCGCGGCAGGTCGGAAATATCGCTGATGACCGATGCTCCCGTGGTCGTAAATCCCGACATCGACTCAAAAAACGCCTCAGCCACATTAAGATGAATATCACACAGTATGAACGGCATCATGCCGAACAGGGAAAATATTACCCACACAAGGGCCGTCAGCAGCATGCCGTCGCGCTTTCCAATCTCTTTCACGCGCGGCTTGACGGTCAGCACTATCGCAAGACCGATTACCACATTAGCCGCTATGGATACGGCGAACACCGATGCCTCGGGACTGCCGGTAACCAGCGAGTACAGCAGAGGCACGGACATGAACATCGCCTCCACAAGTATGAGGAACCCGATAATGCGCACCAGTTCTGGAGCATTTATGTTGAGTCGGTGCCGTCGTCGCATTGTTGCCCGTGAACTCATTTTTCTGCTGATATTGTTTGAGGATTTTTATTTAAGTTGAAACGATTATATACAGTCAAACCGAAACGGCAGTGCAACATCCGCTGCGCTATCCGAACAGTTTCTCTATCTTGTGGATTACACCCGACAGGCAGAACACCACCACGCGGTCGCCGGGCTGTATGAGCGTAGTGCCGGTCACGAGCATGCCGCGGCCGTCGCGCACGAGTCCGCCTATTGTCATGTCGCGCGACAGTTTGAGGTCTTTTACCGGCGAACGCGTTATCTTTGCGCCGGGCTTGACCTCAAGCTCCGCCACCTCGGCATCGGCCAGCGAGAGGAATTTCGACGTCTCGGAGTCGGCGGCAAGAAGTATCTGGAATATTTTGCTCGAAGCGAGCAGTTTCTTGTTGATGATGGTGCCGATGTTGAGCCCTTCGGCCTCGGAAATGAACTGTATGTTCTCCACCTCGGCTATCGTTTTCTCCACACCGAACTCCTTGGCCGACAGGGAGGCGAGGATATTGGTCTCCGAGCTGTCGGTAAGGGCTATGAAGGCATCCATGTCCTCTATGCCCTCGTCAAGGAGTATGTCGTTGTCACGGGCATCGCCGTAGATAATCTCGCAGTTGGGACATTTCTCGGGAAGACGGCGGCACACGTCGCGGTCATTCTCGATGATTTTAATCCTGTACTCCGAGCCGAGCATCGACGCGAGGCGCACCGCTATGCGCGAGCCCCCCATTATCATGACATTGCGCACCACGTGGTCATCCTTGCCGCACACACGGCGCAGCGTGTCGACATGCTCGGGTGTGGTGGTGACAAATATTATGTCACCTGCCATTATCTCGTCGTTACCGCCCGGTATGATAGTCTCATGGCGGCGCGTTATGGCGCTTATATGCAGGTCGTGGTGCGTCGATGTCATATCGCGCAGCTTTGTACCTACGATGGCGGCATTGTCATACACCTTGACTCCCACCAGCACAAGCTCTCCTTTGTGAAGCTCGAACCACTGGCGCACCCACGAGCGCTTGAGCGCCGTCTTGATTTCCAGCGCGGCGAGCTGTTCGGGGTAGATAAGGTCGTTGATGCCGTGGCTGAGGAAAAATTCGCGGTTGTCGGGATTGAGATATTCGTAGTTGTCGATACGCGCCACAGTCCGGGCCGCGCCGAGTCCCTTTGCGATGGTGCACGCTATCAGATTTTTGTCCTCGTAGGGTGTCACGGCGATAAACAGGTCGGCATTCTGCGTGCCGGCCGCCTTGAGCGACTTAAACGATGTCGGACTCCCGATGCTCGTCATCAGGTTGTAATTGGCATCGATGCGTTCGAGCTTTGTCTCGTCGCTGTCGATCAGCACGATATCCTGCTCCTCCGACGACAGCAGTTTCGCGATATGCTGCCCCACTTCTCCGGCTCCTACTATTACTATCTTCATAGACTGTCGCTGATAATGTCGTGGATACTGTCGGCATCCATGCCGCACTGCTTATAGAGCTGCGCAGGAGTGCCCTGCGCTACAAACCGGTCAGGCACACCGATATTGACGACGTGCCGGCTGAATCCGTTGTCGTCGAGCCACTGTCGCACGGTGCTGCCGAGACCGCCGTTGACCGTACCGTCCTCGACGGTGACTATCGGGCAATTCTTTTCAGCGGCTTTGCGCAGCAGGGTTTCGTCAATCGGCTTGAGGAATATCATGTCGTAGTGCGCGGCGCTGACTCCTCGGGCGGCAAGACGCCCGACTGCTTTGGCTGCTTCGGCAGCTATCGGGCCGATTGTCATCACTACCACATCCGAGCCTTCGGCAAGCACGCGGCCGCGTCCCACGGGCAGTTCCTCCATATCGTTATGCCATTGCATGTTGTGACCCTCGCCGCGCGGATAGCGTATGGCGAACGGACCGCTCTCGTGCTTCAGCGCAGTGAACATAAGGTTGCGCAAGGTCATCTCGTCGGCCGGCGAGGCGATAGTCATTCCCGGTATGGGATTGAGATAACTCATGTCGAACACACCGTGATGGGTGACACCGTCCTCCCCTACCAGTCCGGCTCGGTCGATGCACAGCACCACCGGCAGCGAGCCTATTGCCACATCGTGGATTATATTGTCGTAGGCACGCTGCAGGAACGAGGAATATATCGCCACGAACGGCCGCATGCCGTCCTTGGCGAGACCGCCGGCGAATGTCATGGCATGTCCCTCCGAAATGCCCACATCGAATGTGCGCTCGGGGCATACCGCCTGAAGCTCGCTGACCGATGTGCCCGAAGGCATCGCCGCAGTGATGCCAACTACCCTCTTGTCCATTTTCGCCAGCTCCACAAGCGTCTTGCCGAATACCTCCTGATATTTCGGCGGATGCGGAGCGGCGCACTTCTTTATTTCACCTGTCAGGGGATTGAAACGCCCGGGAGCGTGCCATGTCGACGGGTCGGCTTCGGCGGGGGCGTAGCCTTTCCCTTTGACCGTGCGCAGGTGGAGCAGTTTCGGCCCCTTGATATTCTTTATGTCGTTGAGCACGCGCACTATCCGCCTTATATCGTGGCCGTCGAACGGTCCGAAATATCGGATATTCAGCCCTTCAAATATATTCTGCTGCTTGGTTATGAGCGATTTGAGCGAATTGTTGAACCTCAGTATCGAACCGCGGCGCCGTTCGCTCACAAGATGCACCTTGCGCAATGCCTTGTAGGTCTTGTAGCGTAAGGCGTTGTAGGCGGGCGATGTGGTGAGATGCGCCAGATATGAGTTGAGCGAGCCGACATTGCGGTCAATCGACATATCATTGTCATTCAATATGATAAGGAGGTCGTTGGGGGTATTGGCCGCATTGTTGAGTCCCTCGAACGCAAGGCCGCCCGATATTGAGGCGTCACCGATTACGGCCACCACCTTGCGCAACGGCTCGTCATGCTTTAGCTCCGACGCCACCGCCATGCCTAAAGCGGCTGAGATGGAGTTGGAGGCATGACCGGCCACAAATGTGTCATACGGGCTTTCGGCAGGATTTGGAAATCCGCTCAGGCCGCCGAGACGGCGGTTTTCGGCAAACCGTCCGCGCCGTCCGGTCAGTATCTTATGCGCGTAGGCCTGATGCCCCACATCCCACACTATGCGGTCATAGGGGGTATCGAATACATAATGGAGCGCCACCGTAAGTTCCACCGACCCCATCGACGAGGCGAAATGCCCCGGATTATCTGACAGGTTATGGATAAGGAAATGGCGTATCTCATCGCAAAGCCGGGGAAGCTCGTCGACCGACAGACGGCGCAGGTCGTCCGGCAAAGTGATTTTATCGAGCAACGGTGTCGGAGTATCGGCCGGTTTAGCGTAGGTCACTTCTGTGTCATTTGCCATTTTTTTGACCATTATCAGCGTTTTTGAAATATTTCTTATAAAGAGGAACGATGATGATGATGCCTGACGCTACGATAGGAAAGAGTGTGCGCAGGTTGATTTCCGTGTTGGTCTTTACCAGACGGTCTACATACCATATACATATTATAATCCAAAGCGCTGCAATACATAGCAGACGGAACACTGTGGCACCTTTCATTCTCATCGATATTTATTAATCACCAATAAAGCAATCCGTTATACAGTAGATATTGATATCTTCACAATCTTCGGCAAGTATGCCATATCAAACAAATACAGATTCCATGCTTTAACAAAATACAAAGATAGTGAATAAAAACAGGCAATGCAATAAATATTTTACTCCAACACTAAAAAATCACAATCAGCTATGGCAACATCAACCCGCGGAAACATCATCGCCGGCACATGCAAGCTACATATACAGCCTGCTCGACAAATGGCATCGCGGCAAACAGTCGGGCGGCTACCTGCTCCCGATACTACAATCGCCCCTGACGACCGGCTGCCCGCCGCTCCGCACTCAATATGAATCGGCTCTAAGGCGCACCAACAAAGCGCTGAAACACATAGCTCACATGGCGCATATACCATTCACCCTCACCACCTACGTAAGCCGCCATTCATGGGCTTCGATAGCCAAGACCAAAGGCATACCCACATCCACTATCTCCGACGCGCTCGGCCACGACTCCGAACTGACTACCCGGATATACCTCGCCAGCCTGTCTACCGACGCCATAAACCGCGCCAACGACCTTATTCTCGACGAGCTCTGACACCTGAATATACCCCGAGCATGACTCATCATAATATATAGATGCGCGACGAATACCCTCTGTTGAAATCCGTCGTGCAAGCAGATGTTTGATATCCGGTACGGATATTTATCGGCGCGGATTGCATGATTACGCGAATAAATCCGTAAATTTGCAGTCGGTTATTGCGCTTTGTACGGTTATAATCGGTGCGGAGCGTGATTGAAGTTTTTATGCAGCAGAAATTTATACAGCATACAGATTGTGCGGGAGCACACGGCAGCGGGAGCCTTTACCGGCGGCTGATACTTTTTTTTGCCGGATGGGGTATGGACGCATCGGTTTTTCCCGCGTTGTCCAAGCCCGGATATGATATACTGCTGGTGTACGATTACCGTGACGATGATTTCGACGAGTCGGTGCTCGAAGGCTACGACGAGATATGCGTGCTTGCATGGTCGCTCGGGGTGTGGCATGCCGACAGGTTCATTTCCTCGCATTCCCGGCTACCGATAACCCGCACTGTCGCCGTCAACGGTACGTTGCGCCCCATAAACGGCAGTCTCGGCATTCCGCCGCGCATCTATGACCTTACCGCCCTGTTGCCCGACGAGAGGGCTTTGGCGAAGTTCTACCGTCGCATTTGCGGCGGTCAGGGCGCTATGGAACAGCTTATGCCTGTTATGCCGCAGCGTCATCTCGACGAGTTGCGCGACGAGCTTCTGGCCGTCCGCGAGCGTATTCCGGCCGACGGAAACATCGACACGTCGAACTGGGATGAGATATACCTGTCGGACAACGACCTGATATTCCCCTTCGACAACATGAAACGGGCCTGGGAAAGTGCCGGAGCACGTGTGCGGATACTTGCCGGCGCACATCATGCCGTTGATTTCGCACGGTTCATTACGGCGGCGTTTGTCGATAAGGAACTCGTCGGCGGACGTTTCGCCTCGGCCGCGTCATCCTATGAGCGTGAGGCCGAAGTGCAGCGCAAGGTGGCCGAGACACTTCTCGAATCGGCGCGCCCCGCTTTGGCCGGCACCGGGCATTCCGTACTCGAGATAGGGAGCGGCACAGGCGTCCTTACAAAGCTCTACCAGCCGATGCTGTCGGGCGCACACATATCGCTATGGGACCTTGCTCCTGCCGCCATCACGGCCACGCAGGGCAATACAGTCGGGATAAAAGCCTGCGACGCTGAAATCGAGTTGAGACGGTTGCCCGCATCTTCAGTCGACCTGCTGTTCTCCTCATCGACGATACAGTGGTTCAATTCACCCCGACGTTTCATACGCGATGTGGTGCGCGTGCTGTCGCCCGGCGGATGCGCATTCATATCCTGCTATATCGACGGCACCATTCCGCAGCTCGCGATGCTGCCGGGCGCGTCGTCGTTGCATTATCCGCTGCTCGACGATGTGCTGCAATCGCTTGACGGCGCTTCATGCGACACATTCAGCCGGGAGTTCGCCCTTTCGTTCGGCTCGGGAGCCGAGGCGCTTGCCCACATGCGTGCCACGGGCGTCAACTCCATAGCACGCAAGGCTATGTCGGTAGCCGATACAAGGCGCCTGATGCGTATGCTTGAAATCGGCGGAAAAGCTGTACTGACATTCAATACACGTTTTATAATAATCAGAAAACATGGATAAGGAAACCATATTTGTCACCGGCATCGACACCGATGCCGGCAAATCATACGCCACGGGATGGCTTGCCAACCGCATCGCCGCCACAGGCCGCAGCGTGATGACTCAGAAATTCGTACAGACCGGCAACGAAGGCCGCTCCGAGGATATTGAACTGCACCGCCGCATCATGCACCGTGATATGGCCGCCGAGGAATACGCGCTTACGGCACCGATGATATTCACTTATCCCTCGTCGCCCCATCTCGCCGCACGGGTCGACGGCCGCGAGGTTGACATCAGGGCCATCGACGATGCAAGGAAAACGCTTGAGGAGCGTTACGACACACTGCTTGTGGAGGGAGCCGGCGGTATGATGGTGCCGTTGACCGAAAGGTATCTCACAATTGATTACATCACCGACCGCCGCCTTGACGTGGCGTTGGTGACCAATGCAAAACTCGGCTCCATATCCCACACTCTGCTTGCCCTCGAAGCGATAGAACGCCGCGGCCTCAATCTGCGTTATCTGCTCTACAACACCCACTTCGACACCGACCCGGTCATAGCTCCCGAAACGCGAAGCTATATCAGGAACTATGTGGCCGAACATTTCCCTGCCGCCGAGTGGCTTGATGTCCCCTCCATTACTTTTTGATAACGTATTGCTCAAATTTTGTACTGCCGAGAGTGCTTTAAACTAAAATTTCATTATATTTGCATATTTTAAATATTGAAGTGCGTACATTATGCTTAGCGACGAAAAAATCTACGGGCTTATCGGATACCCGCTGACACATTCCTTTTCACAAAACTATTTCAACCGGAAGTTTGAGGCGGAAGGGATAAAGGCCCGTTATCTGAATTTTGAACTTCCCGACATCGGCGACCTTATGGAAGTGATAAGCGAATATCCCACACTGTCGGGACTCAATGTCACCATCCCCTATAAGGAGCAGGTACTGCCCTACCTCGACGAGATGGACGAGGATGCTGCCAAAATCGGGGCGGTCAACGTCATAAAATTTATCCGTGAGAAAGGCGACCTGAAGTTCAAGGGATATAATTCCGACATAATCGGTTTCACCGACTCGATAGTGCCGCTGCTCAATGACAGGCGTAAGAAAGCGCTTGTGCTCGGCACAGGCGGTGCCTCGAAAGCCGTGGTAAGAGGACTTGAGAATCTCGGGGTCGAGCCTACGCTCGTATCGCGCACTGCGCGCAAGGGCGTCATCACATACGCCGACCTCACGCCTGAGGTGATGGCCGACAATCTTGTCATTGTCAACACCACGCCGCTCGGCATGTATCCGCATGTCGACGAGTGCCCCGACATCCCTTACGAATGCCTTACGACGGAGCATCTGTGCTACGACCTGCTTTACAATCCCGATGTCACGCTTTTCATGCGTAAGGCCGCACAACATGGCGCAGAAACGAAAAACGGGCTTGAAATGCTGCTCCTGCAGGCGTTTGCGGCATGGAATATATGGAATGAATAATTTCTGAATAAATTCAACTGTTTTTTTTAAGAGAGAATTATGAGTGAAACTGTGAAAATGCGGGCGCCGCAAATGTCGCTCGCAAAGTTTGCCAAGTGGGTATATATAGCCATCGTGCTTCTGCTGGTATTTCCGTTCGATAAGTTCGGCTTGCCTGCGGCGACCGCTCCCGTGGCACTGTTCGTAGGTCTTATTTTCGCATTTGTATTTCCGATGCCTTTCCCGAAATTCAACAAGAAAGGCTCGAAATATCTGCTTCAGGCATCAGTGGTCGGTCTCGGTTTCGGCATGAGCGTGACCGAGGCACTGAAATCGGGAGGCCAGGGCATGATGTTTACCATCGTATCGGTTGTCAGCGTCATGGTATTCGGCGTTCTGATCGGTTACTGGATGCATCTTAACCGCAAGACGAGCTATCTTATCTCGGCCGGCACCGCCATATGCGGCGGAAGCGCCATAGCTGCCGTCGGCCCCGTGCTTCGAGCCAACGATGAGGAGATGGCCGTGTCGCTCGGCGTCATCTTCATACTCAACGCCATAGCGCTTTTCATCTTCCCTCCGATGGGACGCTATTTCGGTATGACCGACCAGCAGTTCGGCACATGGGCGGCCATAGCCATCCACGACACGTCGTCGGTGGTGGGAGCCGGCGATGCTTTCAGCGCCGCGGCCTGCGAGATTGCTACGGTGATAAAATGCACGCGTGCGCTGTGGATTATACCATTGGCATTCGTCACCATGTTCCTGTTCCGCGACAAGAACTCGGCTAAAATATCAATCCCCTGGTTCATACTGCTTTTCGTGCTTGCAATGATTGTCAATACCTATGTCGGACTGCCGGAGGGGGTCAGCGAGAGCATAGTATACGTATCCAAGAAGATGCTCGTGGTGACACTGTTCTTTATCGGTGCCAGCCTTTCACTTGCCACCGTCAAGAGAGTAGGCGTGCGTCCGCTGTTTCTCGCAGTACTGTTGTGGATAATCATCGGGGTGTCGAGTTTCGTTGTCGTCAGGATGACAATATAACTCGCATCCGCCTATGCCGTTTACCCGTCCCCCGTTGTCATACATACCCCTGCTGCCGATACTTGCCGGTATCGTGGCAGGGGTCTTGTGTTGTCGCTTCCTGCCTGTCGGTCCGTGGCCGATGGCCGGGGCAGCGCTTGTAATGGCGGCGACAGCCGCGCTGTTGCGCTGGCCGCTGGCTGTTGAAGGACTGCTTGCGCTGTCGCTCGGCGTGGCCGTCACATCGCAGTCGCTCCCGCGGCAATTTGACGTGGCGCCTCCGCGTGATACCGTATTGTCGGGATGTGTCACCGATGTGGCGCAGCTGCCCGAGAGCCGGCGCATTTGTGTCAATGTAGCCGGTGCCGGCGAGCCTTCATATAGAGTAATGCTTACATTTCCCGTATTTGACACGATGGTAGAGGTCGGCGACATTATACGATTCTCAGGCACATACACGCTGCCCCGGCGTGCGGTCGACCTGCCGATGGAGGACGATATGGCTGATTACTACTACGCAAACCGGATTTCGCTGCTGTGCTATGTGCCTAAGGGACAACTGGAGGTTACGGGACGCAGCGGCAATCCCCTCTATCTGCTGAAACGGCTGCGCACTGATGCCGTGGACAAAATATTCGCTTCGGGACTTGACGAGCCGACGGCGGCATTCCTCGCCGCGATACTCACGGGTGATACTGCGGCGCTTACAGATGACATCCGCAGTGACTATGCGGTGGCCGGCGTGGCTCATATCCTCGCTCTAAGCGGCGCGCACGTCGCTGTCATCGCCACGGTCATAGCCATACTGCTGTTCCCGCTTGCCGTGGCCGGGCACCGACGCACCCGATGGTGGCTGACAATCGCCGTGCTGTGGCTCTATGCGATGTTCACGGGGCTGTCGCCGTCGGTGTGCCGTGCGGTCATCATGGCCTCGGTCATGCTGCTGGCGCTGATATTTGACCGTCCGCGCTCGTCGCTCAACGCGCTTTGCCTTGCTGCGATACTTATTCTGGTATTCTCCCCGCTGTCGCTGATGCAGACTGGATTTCAGCTTTCGTTCGTGGCCACGCTGGCCATTATACTGTACAGCCCGGTTCTGGCTCCTGTATCGCGCAGCACCCGTTCGTTCCGTCTGCCGGCTCCGCTTGCGGCCACTATTGCGGCCACGCTGGGCACTTTCCCGCTCGTGGCATGGCATTTCCACAGTGTGCCCGTGTATTTTCTTGTCGCCAATATCGCTGCCGTGGCAGTGATGCCCGTAATGATAGCCGGAGGTGCAGTGCTTACGGGACTGCTCCTTTTGGGGATTGAGCCCTCGTGGCTTGTAACGATACTCGACGGCGTATACTCGCTGTTTGACGGAGCGGCAGGTCAGATAGCGCAGTGGCCGGGAGCGGTGGTAGAGAATATCTATCCCGCTGCATGGCTGCTTGCCCCGATGTATCTCGCGCTTGCATTTTTCTGCGCATTCCTGTATCTCCGTCATCGTAGCTATGCCGTGCTTGCTGGCGCCACACTGCTGTTTACCGTGGGGACGTATGCGGCCACAAGACCGCGGTATGCCGACGGAGAGGCTTATATGTTGCGCTCGAACGCCGCTACGTCCGTCGCACTGCATCACGGGGATACGTTGCGAGTGCTGACGCTCGCTCCTGCTCATGAATATGCCTATGACTCGCTGATGTGGAGCCGTCGTTACCGCGATTATATAGCTACAAGGGGCATATCGTATATGGAAATCGCGCCGCTCGACTCCTGCGCCCTGTCACACGGAGGCGTAATTGACTTCGGAAGGCGCGGCATGCTTTTGGCCCATGCCATACCTGATGACTCAGCCTCATTCAGCGCGCGACATGCCGACTATTGCCTCGTGACAGCGCGATGGTACGGGAATCCGGTTGTCCTGTATCATTCAACCGGCGCCGACACTATTGTGCTCTCGCATGACATGAACCGCCGCCGGCGGCTCCGTTATTGCAGCGAGCTGACGGCGGCGGGAATTCCTGTGATTGACCTTGGCGAGCGCCCGCTGAGTTCACATTAGCTCCGCACGGCGTGACATGAACCGGCCGGTCAGGCCGGTATCGCCATTTTTTTTTACTGTATGGCTATGGAGGCTCCGAGAGCGTTGAGACGCAGGTTGATATCCTCGTAGCCGCGTTGTATCTGCTCTATGTTGCCGATGACCGAGGTGCCCTTTGCCGACATAGCCGCTATAAGGAGCGCGATACCAGCACGTATGTCGGGCGACGACATGCGGTGGGCTCGCAGCGGATAGCGGTGGTCGAGTCCGATTACCACGGCACGGTGGGGGTCGCAGAGTATAATCTGTGCGCCCATGTCAATGAGGCGGTCAACGAAAAACAGGCGGCTTTCAAACATCTTCTGATGTATCAGCAGGCTGCCTTTGCACTGAGTGGCTGCCACAAGAATGACGCTTAACAGGTCAGGGGTAAGACCGGGCCACGGAGCATCGGCGATAGTGGGGATAGAGCCGTCAAGGCCGGTCTCGATTTCGTATGTGTCCTGTTCGGGTATGAACAGGTCGTCGCCCTGCTGCTGCACGTCGATGCCGAGACGGCGGAAACTGTGCGGGATGATGCCGAGATTGTCGATTGACACATTGCGTATCGTGATTGACGATTGAGTCATGGCGGTGAGCCCGATGAACGAGCCTACCTCAATCATGTCGGGGAGTATGCGGTGACGGGTGCCGCGCAGATTGCCGGAGCCTTTCACTGTCACGAGATTCGAGCCCACGCCGCGTATTTCGACGCCCATAGCCGTCAGCATGCGGCACAGCTGCTGCAGATAGGGCTCGCATGCGGCATTGTAGATAGTGGTCTCGCCGTTGGCGAGTGCGGCCGCCATGATGATGTTGGCCGTGCCTGTCACCGACGCTTCGTCGAGCAGCATATATGAACCTTTGAGTCCTCCGGCCGGTGCCTCGAGGCGGAAGGATGCCATGTCATGGTCATATTCGGCAGTGGCTCCGAGCGCCATCAGTCCCTGTATGTGGGTGTCGACCTTGCGGCGTCCGATCTGGTCGCCGCCAGGCTTGGGGAAGTAGGCGCGTCCAAGGCGTGAGAGCAGCGGCCCTATCAGTAGTACTGAGCCGCGCAGTTTCGACGAGCGCCGTATGAAATCGAGCGAGTATACATAGTCAGTGTCGATGGCCGCGGCATGTAATGTATAGCAATGCTTGGAGTTGCGTGTCACGCCGACGCCCATCGCCTCAAGCAGACCTATCAGGTTGCGCACGTCAATGATGTCGGGTATATTTTCTATTGTCACCTCCTCAGTGGTAAGCAGGCATGCGCTTATCACCTGAAGCGCCTCGTTCTTGGCGCCCTGCGGTTCGATGGTGCCTGAGAGCCTCTTGCCTCCCTCGATTATAAATGAACTCATACGGGTTGAAACTGATATTTGGAATATTTGTATGTCCGTGGCAGGGTCGCGGCTTCGCCGCATTCCGTATCCACTAATCTTTCTTCAAAAATACAAAATAAAAACAATATAGTCAATAGTGCGGTTCATAAAAATCAGCGAAGCCGCTGCGTTTCCCCCGGAGGGTGATGCAGCGGCTTCGCCGGTTATTCAGGATTGCTTGCGCGTGGCAAGCGTCAGTGTCATTTATTATACGCCCTGGAGCTTGAAGTTGATCGGGAGAGTGTACCATACGTTGACAGCCTGACCGTTCATCTTGCCGGGTATGAATTTCGGCAGGGTCTTGACAACGCGCATTGCTTCTTTGTCAAGGTCGGGGTCTTTGCCACGTGCGATTTTAACTTCGCCGATTGAGCCGTCGCGGGTCACAACGAATTGTACCACGACTTTGCCCTGCACGTTGTTCTCCATCGCGATTGCAGGATACTTGATGTGGGTCGAAATCCACTTCAGAAGTTCTGCTTCGCCGCCGGGGAACTGGGGCATCTGCTCAACAGAGGTAAATACCTTGGTCTCTTCGACTACCGGTTTCTTCTCCTCTACGATTACTTCATTCTTGTGTTCGCGCACGATGTTGAGGTCGTCGGTACCCTGATCGAAGTTTACAGAACCGAGAGCTGTCGAGGTTTCCTTGACCTCATCGGCCGATTTTACCTCATCTTTAACATCTTCATCCTTCTGTACGAGGAATTCGGTGAATTTCTGGGTATTGAGGATTTCCTCAGCGAGGGCTTCCTCTTCTTCGGGTTCGGGTATTTCCTCTTCCTGCTCCATCTGGTTCTCTTCCTCCTCAGGAATCTCAAGCTCGGCCTGAAGCTCCTCGAACTGCTGCTGCTCGATGCTGGCAATCAGTTCGGCGATACGTTCATTTTCGGCGCGCTCCTTGTCGGCTTTATACATGCCGTAGAGCCATGCGCAGATGAGAATGAGTGCCAGACCTGCTATCACGTAGATGACAGCGAGATTGTGACGGCGGTCGCTTGCCTGACGGAGCGCATAGGCTCCGAATTCCTTATTCTTTCCTTCAAAAATAAGGTCGGTCCATTCTTTTGATGAAAGATCTACATCTTTTGCCATGTTCTTACAATTTTAAAAGTTAATAAACCTTACATCTTATTCGGCAGGATTACGACGTTTGTAATCTACTATCAACAGAGAGTCGGTGGGGGTGAATGTACCGATACGATACTGCGAAATCTGGTTGATCTGCATTTCGTCGAGGGCTGATATCACACCCTGCCATGAAGCCTGGGGGGTAGCTTTTACGGTAATCTGCGGACGGTTAGTGAAAGTGCTGTCGTTTCGTACCTGACGTGCAATTTCCTGATACTCGTCTACGGTTATTTTACCGCGACGCCACTGGTCCTTGTAGCTTTCAAGTTTTTCGAGTACGTCGGTGTTACGGTCATGAAGCACTTTGCGTATGCCTTGTACTTTACTTCCGTCGTTTCCGATGAATCTCTGGCTCTTGACGGTATTGTCGACCTTGAGGTCTTTTGCGGGGTCGTTGAAAATGACGTTGTTGTTTTCGTCGATAGTCGGTTCGAACCCGAAATAGTAGTATACCATGTCGTTGGTGTTGCCGTCGGCGTCGGTCACTACATTACCGTTTTTATCACGTTCGGAGTCGATAATCAAAGTGATGGCTTTGGTTTCGGCTACGGTCTCGGAGTTGTCTTGCGTACGCTCCTGATTAGGGTCGGGAGGTGCAGGAAGCGCGATGCTAAGTGTCTGCGATTTAATCATCGTGGTACAAAGCATGAAGAACGTGATAAGGAGCATGTTCATATCCACCATCGGGGTGAAGTCGACATGGATATGCATCTTCTTCTGGGCGCCTTTTTTCTTTTTGTCGCCGTCTGATTGTTCTATCTGTGCCATAATGATTATTCTTCTTTTAATGCCGTCATGACGGTGAATTTGTTCATTTTAATGGTGCGGAGGTTTTCAAGCACTTTGTTTACAGTGTGGAATGAAGTACCTCTGTCAGCCTTCACTGCTATGCCTTCACCGGTCTTACGCATCTTGAAGTTAAGAGTCTGCAATCCTTCGTCATAGGGAGTGGCGTTTAGGATTGCTCTCATCCAGATCTGGAATTCATTGGTTTTAACAGGATTGCCGTTGGCATCGAGTTCCTTGGTATTGAGGTAGTTAACCAATGGAATTCCGGAATCTTTTCTGTCAAGGTCGCTCAACCATTCATCTTGCTTCGTCTGATCCAGGCTGAAGAATTCGTGAATTTTGCTGATAGGCACACCGAATGTGGATACCTTGGCAAATTTCTCAATGTCTTCGTTGGTGATGCCCGGGTCTTTGCCGCCTCCTTCTTTGTAGAGAGCTATCGCATTCTTAAGGACTTCCTTGCGAAGGTTCTCCGAGCTCCATGCTCCGGGGTTGTCCTCGGGTATATCGGGATTTGCTTCTCCCGTCACCGAGATGTACACCTTGGGAGTATCCTTGTCATTCTCGCTTGTGGCCACAAGCACTTGCGCCACGTTGGAGAGCTGAATTTTCTGGGTGGATACCGACGGCGGTGTCACTACCTGGGTGGGCTCTTTCTGAAGGAACGTCGAAGTCAACATGAAGAAGGTAAGCAAAAGTACGGTCACGTCACTCATCGCGGTCATGTCGATGAGGGTGCTCTTCCTTTTTACTTTAATCTTTCCCATATTTTACTTAGATGTTTTTGTCGTTAATACTACTATTGTAAAATGAAGGTCGGATTAGTGAGTGGCTGCAAACGACTGAACGATAGAGAAACCGATTTCGTCGATTGCGTAAGTCAGGTTGTCGATTTTGTTGGTGTAGAAGTTGTAAGAAATTACAGCGAATGCACCGGTTGCGATACCGAAGGCAGTGTTGATAAGTGCCTCAGAGATACCGGTAGAAAGTTCGGTTGAGTCAGGAGCACCTGATGCAGAAAGAGCCTGGAATGATTTGATCATACCGATCACAGTACCGAGAAGACCGACGAGAGTACCGAGGGTTGTGAGGGTAGCCACGATGGGGAGGTTCTGCTGGAGTGAGGGCATCTCGACTGCCATAGCCTCTTCTACTTCTTTCTGAAGAGTGGTGATTTTCTGCTCTTTGGTAAGAACGGTGTTGGCATCCATCTCTTTGTAGCGGTTGAGAGCGGCGGATACTACAGCTGCAACCGAACCTTTCTGCTTTTTGCAGAGAGCCTGTGCGCCGTCGATGTCGTTGCGTGCGAGGCATTTCTTGACATCACTGACGAATTTAGAGATTGAACCGGTACCTTTGGCGCTCTTGAGGGCGATTGCGCGCTCTACAGAGAGTACGATAACGGTGAGAAGAAGTGTCTGGAGCACAGGCACGATGATACCACCTTTGTAAACAGTACCGATGAGGTCTTCGGGGTGAGCGGCTTTTGCTACATATTCGGGAGCGAAAGCCATAGAGCCGCCGTAATATGCGGGTTTGAGTTCGCCTTCAAGAGCCTCGTCGCCGAGTTTTTTAGCTTCGTCTTTGGTGTATTTTGCTGCTTTGGCAGTGTCGGCGGTGATACCACCGTCCTTGGTTTCCCAAAGTGGAGCGCCGAGAGCTACATTCTTGCCATAAGTCTGGTTGGCAATATCTTCGGCCTGAACCTGAAGCTGAGTTTTGGTGAAGTGGCCTGAACCACCGAATACGAATAAGAACAAGCAAACTGCTACTACGAAGCAGGCGATGATGGCCAAGAATGCGTTCTTGATACCACGTACTTTGCTTTTTTGCGCTTGACCTTTAGCCTTGTCAGCGGGACGCGGCTGGGGAGAATTGGGCTTTTGAGCTTCCATAAAAGATAAATACTTAAATTAATGGTTAATTAATAATGATTGTTTTAAAATTTCGTTCAGTTTTTTATTTGCCAGGCAATTAAAAGTAATAGCTATTTTTCAGGCTTAAGTCCCGTTTCATGGCTTAGTAACATTGCGATGCCGCGTCGGTGGCGCGAAAGGAAATGCCGATTAGTATATAGCATGTTTATGGTTTACCTGGAAGCCTTTTACGCTGTTTTACCGGCTTTGGGACACCGGTATACGTGACTTCTAACTGCAAATGTATCCTTTATTTTTTAACTATCAAAATTTTTAAGCCTCAAATTATTCCATTTTGGCATATTTTGTCATGATGAAACGTTTTTTAAGTTGTTGCCTGTATATCGTTTTCTCCACCTACCGGTTACGCCCGAAACGGCTGTCGGTTTTGCTGTTATAATGCGGCCCGAAAGTTTTTTTCACGACTGTCCGGAGCCGCTTCCGTATTTTTATTAAATTATTGTAAAAAAAAGCTGCCGCACACATTCCGACGTGCACTCCCACCCCCGGGAGAGTGGAGACAACAGCTGTCGCGCCTATTATCGGAATCTCTCTTCAGGATTTTTTTGAAAAAAAACGAAAATAATATAAATTCTCTAAATTAAAAAAAGTAACTTTGCAGAAATTTTGGCGAAACTGCGCCTGCCATGATAAATTGTCTCACCGAATAATAATTATATCTGTTACATATTTTATTTTATGAGCCGGAAACTAACAATACGTAAAGGGCTTGAAATCAAAATGGCCGGAGGCCTGACCGACCTTAAGCCGGTCGAGGCGCCGCAATCGGCGTCATACGCCGTCATTCCCGACGACTTCAACGGGTTCGTACCAAAGCCTGCCGTAAAAGAGGGTGACAGGGTCGAGGCCGGAGCCCCTTTGCTTTTCGACAAACGCGACAGCGAACTGAAACTTGTATCGCCCGTAGCCGGTACAGTATCGGCTATCGTACGCGGCGAGAGGCGTAAGATACTCCGTGTAGTCGTAACGCCCGACAACAGCGCCGAAGCGAAAGCCGTATTCGACACTGCGGCAAAAGATGGCGCAGCAGTCCGCAGGCTGTTGAAGAACTCCGGGCTATGGGCGATGATGCGCCAGCGTCCGTATGACATAGTCCCCAATCCGGAATCGACGCCGCGCGACATCTTCGTCACTGCAATAGATTCCGCTCCTCTCGCAGCCTCGCCTGCCGCTTACTACGGCGATACCGGGACGCTTGAGGCGGCCGTTGCCCTTCTTGCAAAGACAACATCAGGCAAAATTTACATCGGACGCCGAGCCGACGGCGGTGTGGCCGACATCAAAGGTGCCGAGATGGTGGATATAGACGGCCCGCATCCGTCGGGCAACGTAGGCGTGCTGATTGCGAATACAGTTCCGGTCAACAAGGGCGACACCGTATGGACGCTCGACCTCGCCACGCTGTGGCGTATCGGACGGCTGTCGCTTACAGGCTCGGCCGATTTCACCGACTATGTAGCCCTCACCGGCTCGGAAGTGGAGAAGCCTGCAGTGCTCCGCACAGTAATCGGTGCCACAATCGCGTCGCTTACCGAGGGACGCCTTGCTCCCGCCGTACATCATCAGCGTATCATTTCGGGCAATGTGCTTACCGGGGTGACTGTCGCCGCCGACGGCTACATGCATTATCCCTACCGTCAGATTACCATAATCCCCGAAGGCGACGATGTCGATGAATTCATGGGATGGGCTTCGCTGTCGCCACGCAAGATGAGCGAGAGCCGCACCTTCCCGGGCAAATTCTTCGGCAAGCTGTTCCGCCCCGACGCGCGATTGCTCGGCGGACGCCGTGCGTTCATCATGTCGGGCGAATACGACCGCTACATGCCTATGGACATCATGCCGGAATACCTGCTCAAAGCCATCATAGGCCGCGATATCGAGAAGATGGAGAAACTCGGCATATATGAAGTTGCTCCCGAGGATTTCGCTCTCGGCGAATATGCCGACACCTCGAAGATAGAGGCTCAGAAGATAGTGCGCGAAGGTCTTGACTATCTCCGCAAGGAGCTTGAATAACCTTTGACAGCCTCGCGTAACCATCAACCTTAAACGAATTTAACAAGCTAACGCTATAACAGTATAAATGAAAGCATTAAGAAAAATGCTTGACAAGGTCAAGCCACATTTTCAAGAGGGGGGACGGCTGCATGCGTTCCACTCGGTGTATGATGGCTTTGAGACTTTCCTGTTCACACCGAAATCGACCTCGACATCGGGGACGCATATTCATGACAGTATGGACTCGAAGCGCACCATGATAATTGTAGTGATGGCTCTGGTGCCCTGTCTGCTGTTCGGCATGTACAATGCCGGCTATCAGCACTGGGTCGCTATCGGAGCTGTGGAGAAACCATTCCTGTCGCTGATGCTCTACGGTCTGCTCAGCGTGCTGCCGAAACTGGTGGTGGCGTATGTGGTGGGTCTCGGCATAGAATTTGCCGTGGCGCAGTGGCGCAAGGAGGAAATCCAGGAAGGTTTTCTCGTCACCGGCATCCTGATACCGCTAATCTGCCCTGTCGACACTCCGCTGTGGATGATTGCCGTGGCTACGGCCTTCTCGGTGATATTCGTCAAGGAGGTGTTCGGCGGCACGGGATATAATATCTTTAATGTGGCGCTTGTGACGCGTGCGTTTCTCTTCTTCGCCTATCCGGCTCAGATGAGCGGCGACAAGGTGTTTGTCGGTACCGACGCTATCGCCGGTCTCGGCGAGGGCACGGTGGTCGACTCGTTCACCGGCGCGACGCCTCTCGGTCAGGTTGCCCTTCAGGCCGGCGAGGAGACTGTCAGAATCACATCGACCGTAAGCACTGACCCGGTGTCGACCTCCGATATGTTCCTCGGACTCATACCCGGCTCGTTCGGCGAGACTTCGACGTTGTGCATCCTTATCGGCGCGGCGATACTGCTTTTCGCAGGTATCGCGTCATGGCGCATAATCGTGTCGGTATTTGCCGGCGGCGCCGTGATGTCGCTCATAGCCAATACATTCAGCTCGCCGCTTTATCCGGCATCGATGCTTTCGGTGGCCGACCAGCTCTGTCTCGGCGGCTTCGCTTTCGCCGCGGTGTTCATGGCCACCGACCCTGTGACGGCCTGCCGCACCAATACGGGCAAATACATCTACGGATTCCTCATAGGGGCAATCGCCATCATCATACGTGTTTACAATAATGGATATCCCGAAGGCGCCATGCTTGCCGTGCTGCTGATGAACGCATTCGCTCCGCTCATCGACTGGTGTGTGGTGCAAAGCAACGTGCGCCGCCGCGAACGACGTCTGAAGTTAAAAATGACCGACAATGAATAAGCAAAGCAATACATATACCGTCATCTACATCATCGTACTGGTGGTGGTAGTGGGTGCGGCCCTGGCGTTTACCTCGATGTCGCTGCGCGACCGTCAGATAGCCAACGCCAATGCCGACAAGATGAAACAGATACTTGAATCGGTGCGTCTCCCCATCGACAACAAGAATATCGACAAACAGTTTGCCGAGCATATCACGGCCATGCTCGTGGTCGACACCGAAGGCAATATAATCAAGGAAGGGGGACCCGACGATATGGACATATTCAATATCGACGTGGCCGCGCAGGCCAAAGAGGATGCTGCCAAACGTCAGCTTCCCGTCTATGTATGCCGTCTCGACGACGGGCAGACGAAGTATATCCTGCCGATGTCGGGCAGCGGCCTTTGGGGCGCGATATGGGGATATGTGTCGCTTGACAGCGACGGCTCGACCGTATACGGCGCATATTTCTCGCACGCATCCGAGACCCCCGGCCTCGGTGCCGAGATTTCAAGCAAGAGGTTTCAGGAAGAGTTCATCGGAAAGCAGTTCTTCAAGGACGGCCGCTTCATGCCGATAACCGTGGTCAAGGCCGGACAGCATCCCGCCGACGGCAGCGACTATGTCGACGGCATATCGGGAGGCACAATCACGAGCAAAGGCGTAGGAGCCATGCTCGACAACTGCCTGCGTCCCTACGACGCTTATCTGAAGAGCCTCAACAAATAAGATAAAAATATTAAGCTATGGCTGAAAAGATAAAAAACAAGACGGTATTTTTCAATCCGTTCTCCAAGGACAATCCTGTCGTGGTGCAGATACTCGGTATCTGTTCGGTGCTCGCTGTCACGGCGAAGCTCGAGCCCGCGATAGTGATGGGTATGTCGGTGATTGCGGTGCTCGCTTTCTCCAATGTCATCATATCGCTGATACGCAATACTATCCCGACCAACATACGTATCATCGTACAGCTTGTGGTGGTGGCCGGTCTGGTTATCATCGTCAACCAGCTGCTGCTGGCGTTCGCCTACGATGTGGCGGTGCAGCTCTCGGTGTTCATAGGTCTGATTATCACGAACTGTATATTGATGGGACGCCTCGAGGCGTTCGCCATGGCCAACAGTCCGTGGCCGTCGTTTCTCGACGGTGTGGGCAACGGCATCGGCTATACCGTCATACTTGTAATCGTGGCGTTTTTCCGCGAGTTGCTCGGCTCGGGCACGCTGCTCGGTATGCAGGTCATACCGAAGTCGTTCTACGCCGCCGGCTATGCCAACAACGGCCTGATGATACTCCCGCCCATGGCGCTTATCATCGTGGGCTGCATCATCTGGGTACACCGTTCAATCAATAAAGATATTCAGGAATAAAATTACAGACGACAATGGAAAATTTCAATATCTTTATACGTTCGATTTTCGTCGACAACATGATATTCGCCTACTTCCTGGGCATGTGCTCCTTTCTGGCGGTATCCAAAAATGTAAAAACGGCATTCGGCCTCGGGGTGGCTGTGACATTCATGCTTGCAATCACGCTGCCCATCAACTACCTGCTCAACACATATGTGCTCAAAGCGGGCGCGCTGGCATGGCTCGGACCCGACTATGCCGGCGTCGACCTCAGCTTCCTGTCGCTCATCATGTTTATCGCTGTAATCGCTTCGATGACGCAGCTCGTGGAGATGGTGGTGGAGAAATACAGCCCCGCGCTCTACGCCCAGCTCGGTATATTCCTGCCGCTTATCGCCGTCAACTGTGCCATACTCGGCGGCTCGCTCTTTATGCAGCAGCGCGATTTCTCCAATGTCGGCACTGCGATATGCGCAGGCGGCGGATGGGGCCTCGGCTGGCTTCTCGCCATCGTGGCGATAGCTGCAATACGCGAGCGTCTTGCCACATATTCCAACATACCGCGTCCGCTGCGCGGTGTAGGCATCACTTTCATCCTCACCGGACTCATGGGCATCGCCTTCATGAGCTTCCTCGGTATTAAAATCTGATAAGCAACTGTCGCTATGTTACTACTCGAACAATCAGCTATGATGTCGACATTGATAGCCACTGTCGGCATCTTTCTGGGGATAACGCTCCTGCTCGTTATCATTTTGCTTGTGGCTAAGAAATACCTTGTCAAGAGCGGTGATGTCAACATCAACATCAATGACACCGACAATGTCAAAGTGCCGGCCGGAAAGTCGCTGCTTTCCACTCTCGCCGACCGGAATATATTCCTCTCGTCGGCCTGCGGCGGCAAGGGCAGCTGCGGCCAGTGCCGCGTGCGTGTGCCCGAGGGAGGCGGCCAGATACTGCCCACGGAGGCCGTGCATTTCTCGCGAAAGGAGATGAAGGACGACTGGCGCCTGGCATGTCAGGTGAAGGTCAAGGAGGATATGAAGATACTTGTTCCCGCTTCGGCTCTCGATGTCAAGGAGTGGGAGTGCGAGGTCATCTCCAACAAGAATGTCGCTACGTTTATCAAGGAATTTATCGTGGCTCTTCCTCCGGGCGAGCACATGAACTTCATCCCCGGCTCCTACGCGCAGATCAAAATACCCCCTTACTCGATGGACTACGACAAGGATATCGACAAGAGCCTCATCGGCGAGGAATATCTCCCGGCATGGGAAAAATTCGGTCTGTTCGGCCTCAAGTGCGTGAATACGGAGACTACCGTGCGCGCCTATTCGATGGCCAACTACCCGGCGGAGGGCGACCGCATAATGCTGACGGTACGTATCGCCACGCCTCCGTTCAAGCCGAAGCCCGAAGTCGGATTCCAGGATGTGATGCCGGGTATCGCCTCAAGCTACATATTCACGCTGAAACCCGGCGACAAGGTAATCATGTCGGGTCCTTACGGCGATTTCCATCCTATATTTGACTCTCAGGCCGAAATGATGTGGATAGGCGGAGGCGCCGGTATGGCACCCTTGCGCGCACAGATCATGCACATGACAAAGACTCTCCACACCACCGACCGTGTCATGAACTATTTCTACGGCGCCCGCGCGCTCAACGAAGTGTTCTATCTCGACGATTTCCTGCAGCTTGAGAAGGATTTCCCCAACTTCAAGTTCCATCTCGCTCTTGACCGTCCCGATCCTGCGGCCGATGCGGCAGGCGTGAAATACACGCCGGGATTCGTACATCAGGTAATCTACGACACTTATCTTAAGAATCACCCGAACCCCGAGGATATCGAGTACTATATGTGCGGTCCCGGCCCGATGAGTGCCGCCGTCAACAAGATGCTCGACTCCCTCGGCGTCGACCCCGAAAGCATCCATTACGACAACTTCGGCGGCTGACAGTTTCTAAAACGATAGCGCAATATGCATTCCGGAGCACAGAAGACAAGCAAAATCTTCTGTGCTTCAATATTTTACTGAAATAGCAAACAAATGTTAACAGGGCTTACAGCAGGTGAGTCAGGCACAAATCAGCGATTATGCTCCGTTTGATAGCAAAATGTCATAATTACCGCATCTAATCTGCGCAAATATCATAATGTCACGCCAATTAAAGCAACATGTCAATAAAAGATGTTAAATACACGCATTTTTATTATAAAAACTATTGACAATCCATGAAAAAGCCATAACTTTGCAATGTGTTTTTCATGGTATTAGATTTAAGGTTAACTAAGATTGATTGTCGAGAGACAATCATTTCTTTTTTTTATACCGGCAACAAATGCGCTTCGAGGGATACCGCCATGGCCCGATATTGGACACATATACATTTGTGGCTTAAACAGCTGCCGGACGCAACGCAGACCACCTCAGGATACAGTACAGCATATACAATACTGAAAAGAAAATCGAGATTACCTACCGCCTGCGCAAGAAAGCCGACACAAATCCCTAAAGCAATTATATATCATTCCCGTTTGAAGTGGAGAACGGCAGGTCAATATGGCTCCGATGGAAGGAGAGAATGCCATACTGTTGCAATTGCGGGAGACTGCCGGCCTGACTGCCGAACTGGCGGTATCATCTCCGCGGGCTAAAATTCACGGTATCAAAGAATGCGACGTAACGGGAATCCCGCTCAAAAAAAAGGTCTACACGCTTCGCGCCCCTGGAAACAAAATTCATAAAAATCAATTGGTAATACAACTCTCCCTAAAGTCAAAGTCGAAACGCAATTTTCCACCTGCCTAGCCCCATATTTTTTGAGGCCGCAGGGTTTAAAAAGCCAATTGTCTTTGCAACGGGAATTATACATTTCCGGATAATAAAGATGACATCCGCCAATCACTTATATTCGAATCCCAGCTTGCGAAGCATGTACTGAGCGATGAGTGCCGTGTCAGCATTCTCAATTCTTTCCCTATATTCATCTACGAATATCGGGAAGATTTACCGGTCGGCCTCAGGTAAAGAAATATTATCGTACACAAAAAAGACAAGCATCCTGATGTGTCATTTATGACGCGTACAGGATGCTTGAGTTTATTTTAATACCGAGCCGTCGTTATGCCTTGGGAGAGGCGGGACTCGGGGTAATTGCTGTGGCCGATGGGGCTGCTGAGGGAGCGGCCATCGGTTTGGCTTCCCAGCCGAGAGCTGAGGCACCGAGCACTGCGGCATCGGCTTCCTTGAGCTCGGAAAGAAGGATTTTGACTTTGCCTTTCCAGGGGTTCATCACGTTCTTTTCAAGCGAGTTGCGCAGCGGGCGCATAATCAGGTCGCCGCTCTTTGACAGACCGCCGAAGAGGATAAACGCTTCGGGAGCCGAGAATGCGGTGAAGTCGGCAAGAGCTTCGCCAAGGATTTCTCCGGTATACTCAAAGATGTCTTTTGCGATTTTGTCGCCCGAAATGGCGGCATCGTATACATCCTTTGAGGTGATTTCGTCAATGGGAATATTGCGCAGGAGCGATGGCTCGGTGCGCACTTCGAGGAATTCGCGTGCGGTGCGCGCTACGCCGCTTGCCGAGCAATATGCCTCGAGACAGCCGGTACGTCCGCAGCCGCAAAGACGTCCGTTGTGGCGCTTCATGACCACGTGGCCGAGTTCGCCGGCAAAACCGTCGTGGCCATAGACAAGCTGGCCGTTGATTACGATACCCGAACCGACACCTGTGCCGAGGGTTATCATTATGAAGTCGCGCAGACCGCGTGCGGCACCGTAGGTCATCTCGCCGATGGCGGCGGCGTTGGCATCGTTGGTGATAGCCACGGGAATACCGAATTTTTCGCTCACGAGCTGTGCCAGAGGTATTGGAGCCGGCCAGGGGAGATTGACATTGGTCTCAATGCAGCCTGAGAAGTAATTGGCGTTGGGAGCTCCGATGCCGATGCCGTGGATTTTATCGTTGGCGTCGTTTGTTTCTATAAGTTTGGAAAGCTCGGTGTAAAGTTCGTCGATATAATCTTCGATTTTGCTATGCTTCTGTGTTTTGATTGAAGAGCTTGCTATAACAACTCCTCGAGCATCGACGATACCGAAAACGGTATTCGTGCCACCTATGTCGATACCGACAACGTAAGGTTTTGCCATGATAATTAAATTAATGATAAGAAATGTTTGAAATATTTTTTGACAAAGATATAAAAAACTTTTGAGCAGACATTATGTTGATAAATAAAATTACTATATTTGCGAAAGAAGGTTATCTATTTTTATTAAATTATCCAAATCATGAATGTAGTAAAGAAATTAATTCCTGCGTTGCTTATCGCTCTCGGATTGCTCGCAATAGGACTGGGCATCCGTTCGGGATTCAGATCAATGTCGTCGGCGCAGCGCACTGTCAGCGTGCGCGGACTGTCGGAACGCGAAGTAAAAGCCGACAAGGTCACTTGGCCTATCGTGTACCAGATACAAGGCAACATCCTGCCTGACCTATATGACCAGACCAGCACTACCAACGACAAGATACTTGCTTTCCTTCATAACGCAGGCATCACCGACAGCGAAATCAGTATCAACGCTCCCGAAGCCTATGACCGTGCGTCCAACAATTACTCCGACAACAATTACAAATTCCGCTATAATATATCGGAAGTGATTGTCGTCACCTCATCACAGGTCGACAAAGTCGACGAACTGATACGCCAGCAGGGACAGTTGCTTAAAGAGGGTATCGCCCTGTCGGCAAACGACTACAACTACCCCATTCAGTACGAATTCACAGGCCTCAACGACATCAAGCCGCAGATGATTGCCGAAGCCACCAAAAACGCTCGCGAAGCCGCCCAGAAATTTGCCGACGACTCAGAAAGCAAACTCGGCAAAATCCAGACCGCCAACCAGGGCCAGTTCTCAATCGAGAACCGCGACCAGTTCACCCCCTCAATCAAAAACGTACGCGTAGTCACCACCCTCACCTACTTCCTCGAAGACTGATCGACAAACATATCCACACCTACCTCACGCGGGTCACATACATGAAATGTGTGACCCGCATTTTTGTATCTGACAGCCCTAAAACATGAAAAACGCGGAATTAATTCCACAAAAATCACGAAATTTGTGGAATTAATTCCGCAAATTTCATTAAATTTGCGGAATAACATACTTATCGCATACTCATAATGATAGCTCGACAACTAAAACCACAGATTGAAGCACAGCTTGGGTCAGGCAAGGCAATAATATTACTTGGGGCACGACAGGTCGGTAAATCAACTCTAATACATACGATTTTCGATAATCGGGATGATGTGCTGTGGCTCAATGGCGATGACTCTGACGTCCAGCGAATATTTTCTGAGATGACAACGGACAGATTACGCCTTTTTATAGGCAATAAAAAATATATTGTAGTCGATGAGGCTCAACGAATAAGTAGCATTGGCTTGAGATTAAAATTAATCACGGACCAGATTAAAAGCGTTCAGGTGATAGCCACAGGAAGCTCATCATTGCAACTTGCCGCGGGAGTAGGAGAAAGTCTTACCGGACGCAAGCGCGAGTTTAAAATGTATCCTCTTTCTTTCAAGGAGATGGTTGACAATACCGATGCCTTAAAAGAGACACGCAGCATACCTCACCGCATGATATATGGATACTATCCGGAAGTCGTATCTCTCCCCGGTGAAGAAAAGGAAGTGCTTCGCGAACTTTCTTCAAGCTATCTTTATAAGGATATATTACAGCTCGACGGCATTGGCCGACCGGACAAGCTCGTGTTGCTCGTGCAGGCTCTTGCGCGCCAAATCGGCGACCAAATTGCCTACCGTGAAATAGGGCAACTCATAGGCCTCGATTCCAAAACTGTAGAAAAATATATCGATATACTTGAAAAAAATTTCATAATATTTCGTTTGGGAAGTTTCTCTCGCAATCTTCGGAATGAGTTGAAATACAGCAAGAAAATATATTTCTATGATTTAGGCATAAGGAATGCTGTAATTAACGATTACCGTGAAGCTGAGAATCGCGAAGACACAGGCGCCTTATGGGAAAATTTCTTCATAGTAGAAAGACTTAAACAGAACAATTACTCTCGTTCATTCGCCAATATGTGGTTTTGGCGTACTACCCAGCAAAAAGAGATTGACTTGATAGAAGAAAAGGATGGTGCAATAACTGCATTCGAAGCTAAATGGAATCCGGCAAAGAAAGTCTCCGTTCCTCCGCATTTTGCCCAGTCATACCCCGATGCTGCATTCCATATTGTAACGCCGGAAAACGCCTTAGAATACCTAATATAATTTACCCTCCATTTACATCAGCCGTAAAAGCTATTCATATATCTCTTATATTCTGGCAGTTACAAAAATCTTTCTTTACAGAGAAAGAAAACACTGAAAATCTTTCTCTGTAAAGAAAGAGGGCGCTGCAAAACTCGGCTTTAACTTTCCGCAGCACCCTCCGTGTTGTAAGCGCTGCTACAACATATTAATTAATCATCATCTTCGCCGAGGATATGTTTGCGCCAGTAGCTGCTCTTTACCGGCTCGGCTTCCCATTTCGTATTGTAGAACTCTTCAATCTGTAGATTGCCTATTTTGTTGCCATTGAAATCACATATATATCCCGAGGCTCCGTTTTTACCTATCACTATAAATCGGTTAATTTCGGGCTTATAATATAATGCCATAAGGGGGTGACTTAATGGGAATTCACAATTGTCGGGAAGCGGAGTTTCTGTTCCATCGGCTTTGACATACCAACACTTGAATGTATCACTATCATTGGTACGGTTACGGCCCAGATAGTTACCATCAGGCAATTCATCTAAATATGTGTAGTTTTTTGAAATAACGGCATTATTATGTGATAAATCCACAAGATTTGAATAACCGATGTAACAGCCGTTAGAATCATGACGATTTCCTCTTCTTGCACAATGAATTTCTGGATGAGTCTGATTTGGATTGATAAGATCTGCGTTATCTATAGTTGCAATATAGTTTTGTTTCAGGTCGTAGATATTGGAAACAGGACCGCCATCATAGACCGTTTCAATAAGGAAGTTACTTGGAACCGGCCATCCGCGTCTATATAGATGCATATCGGCATTGACATCTCGCACTGATTTACCTGTCGGAGTAATATTATATCTGACACCATCTTTATTCCCTTGAATTATACCAATCTGATATGAATCCAAACTGTCCCATTCCGGATAGATTACCCATTTCCCGGTAGTGTCAATCGCGCCATATTTTTCTGTTGATTTATTATCGGTTTGTTTCCCTATGTCATTAGTAGTGGAATCAGCCCTACCACCACTACCAACCCTTACAACTATAATGCCATTGCAAATATTAGGACTTACAGAACTTGGCTCTTTGCCGTCAATAGGCATTACGGTGAATTTTACGTTGCCTTTGCTGTCAACGAACTTTATACGTTCGCCGTATCTGCATATTGGGAACAGATTGGGATTGATGATATTAGCACTGTATAGATCAGTTAAACAGGCTACTGAAACAGGTTGTGATGGATTTTGATAAATAGATACGCTACGACGCCATTCCCCATTAGTCTGTTTATTCCTTTTTATGCAAAATATATCGTCCAATACCGGTGTTGTCCAATTTTCACCACTAATTTTCCCTTTGGAGTTGGTGACAGGAGCAAAATTGCGCGATACGACTTTACCGTCGATAAGGTCGACAATGCTTACTCCGTTGTCGCCTTTGATACGTACGAGAACATATCGCAATTCCGGTTTGAAGCGGGAGTCAGGACTCATGGAATATCTGTCGTTGACACGGAGGGGCGCTACCGATTTTTGCTGACCATAGCATACAAAGTCGACTGCGCTCATGGCAAAAAGCATTACCGCAATGGCAATCGTCTTGATTTTGGAGATATTGGATTTAAGGTTACACATAATATGGAATAATTATATTTATTAGGGTATTGCTTTCAGCAGTTGTAGGGCTGCTCCCCGGAGCAGCCGGAGGTGGCACTAATATCGTGTGGAGCGGCTGCTCCGGGGAGCAGCCCTACAAGTTGGTGAATCTTTTACTGCGTGAGCGTGTCAGCGCTCGGCGCGGACGGGGTTGTTGAGGAAATCGTCGTAAGCGAGGGCTATGCCGTCGGCGAGTTCTACGGTATAGTGCCAGCCGAGGGCGCGGGTTTTGCTTACGTCGAGGAGCTTGCGCGGTGTGCCGTTGGGGCGGGTGGTATCCCACAGAATTTCGCCCTCGTAGCCTACGACTTTGGCCACCATTTCGGTAAGCTGCTTGATGGTGACTTCTTTGCCGGTGCCGGCATTCACTGTTTCGTTGCCGGAGTAATTGTTCATCAGGAACACGCACAGGTTGGCGAGGTCGTCGACGTAGAGGAATTCGCGCAACGGACTGCCGTCGCCCCAACATGTCACCGAAGGCGCACCCGATACTTTTGCCTCATGAAAACGGCGTATGAGTGCCGGAAGCACGTGGGAGTGCTCGGGATGATAGTTGTCGTTGGGACCGTAGAGATTGGTCGGCATGACGGAGATGTAGTCAGTACCGTACTGACGGTTGAGATATTCGCAATATTTCAGTCCGGAGATTTTGGCGAGGGCATATGCCTCGTTGGTCGGTTCGAGCGCCGACGTCAGCAGACAGTCCTCCTTCATGGGCTGCGGTGCCATGCGGGGATAGATGCACGACGAACCGAGGAATTCGAGTTTACGGCAACCGTTGCGCCATGCGGCGTGTATGACATTCATCTCCAGCATCATGTTCTGATACATGAAATCGGCGAGCGCATTGCTGTTGGCTACAATACCACCCACCTTGGCCGCTGCAAGGAACACATATTCAGGCCGTTCTTCGGCGAAAAAACGCTCCACATCGGCCTGACGGCAAAGATCGAGTTCGGCATGCGTGCGGGTGATGATATTTGTGTAGCCCTGCCGCTGCAGTTCGCGGACTATGGCCGACCCCACCATACCGCGGTGGCCGGCCACATAGATTTTTGCATCAAGAGGCATCATAGCGCCGACCCCTCCCCTGCCTCTTTGTCAAACTTGTCGCGAAGATAGAGCTTGCGCACAAACTTCATGTCATGCTCCACCATAATTCTTACCAGGTCCTCAAAGGGCGTTTTCGTCGGGTTCCATCCCAGCAGTTCGCGGGCCTTGGTGGGGTCGCCGAGCAGTTGCTCTACCTCGCAGGGACGGAAATATTTCGGATCGACTTCCACGATGACTTTACCGGTGGCCTTGTCGATACCTTTTTCATCGACGCCCTCCCCTTTCCATTCAAGGTCGATGCCAACGTGGCGGAAAGCAAGAGTGGCAAATTCACGCACGGTGTGCATCTCGCCGGTGGCAATCACGAAATCTTCGGGAACGGGGTGCTGGAGTATGAGCCACATGCACTCCACATAATCCTTGGCATATCCCCAGTCGCGGCGCGCATCAAGGTTGCCGAGATAAAGGCGGTCCTGGAATCCCTGCGCTATACGGGCGGCAGCGATAGTGATTTTGCGTGTTACGAAAGTCTCACCGCGGCGCTCGCTCTCGTGGTTGAAAAGGATACCGTTGACGGCAAACATGCCGTAGCTCTCGCGGTAGTTCTTGGTAATCCAGAAACCGTATTGCTTGGCAACGCCGTAGGGCGAACGGGGATAAAACGGGGTAGTTTCCTTCTGGGGCACTTCCTGCACCTTGCCGTAGAGTTCGGATGTGGAAGCCTGATATATCTTTGTCTTTTTCTCCAGCCCGAGTATGCGCACGGCCTCAAGCAGACGCAACGGACCGATGGCATCGGCGTCGGCGGTAAATTCAGGCACGTCGAACGACACCTTCACATGGCTCTGAGCCGCAAGGTTATAGATTTCGTCGGGCTGCACAAGCTGAATTATTCTTACGAGCGATGACGAATCGGTCATATCGCCCCAGTGAAGATTGACGAGACGCGCTTTTTTCATGTCGCGTACCCACTCGTCAAGGTAAAGATGCTCAATACGGCCTGTATTGAATGATGACGAACGGCGCATTATGCCGTGCACCTCATAACCCTTTTCTATAAGGAATTCGGCAAGGTAGCTGCCGTCCTGACCGGTAATACCGGTAATCAATGCCACTTTTTTCATTAACTCTACACTTGTAATATTTTCTAAACTCTTACAAAGATATGCATTTTCCTACAATCCGAGGAATTTTTACTATATTTAGAAAGTTTTTTCAAAAATATAGTGTCACAAAACCGGTATTGCCACGTCAAATAGGTGAACACCACCGAAAACGATGACAGCTGAAGAGTTTAAATCGACAATACTTCCGGCCTACGGCGCAATGGCAGCCACCGCGCGGAAAATACTTGGCGACGATGAAATCGCCAAAGATGCCGTGCAGGATGTGATGCGGGCCCTATGGGAGGGGCGCGAACGGCTCAATGCCGTAGCCAACGGAGCGGCCTATGCCATACGTGCCGTGCGCAACAGGTGCCTCGACATCCATCGGCAAAATGCCGGCACGGTGATGACTGCGGTCGACGATGTGGCCGAAACCATTGCTGTCGAGGATAATGACGACATACGCCGCCTCGAACTGCTGTCAAGCGCCATAGAGCAGCTCGGCGAACCGCGGCGTACTATACTCCGGCTCAGCCTCTCCGGCAAATCGGGGATTGAGATTGCCCGTGCTATCAATATGAACGAGGGCACCGTGCGACAGCATCTGTCGCGCTCACGCAAAGAACTACGCAAACTGATTATTCAATACGAGAATATATGAACAGACAATCACAATACGACCGGATAAGAAAGCTGATTGCCGACTGGTATGACGGCAATACGACCCTCTCCGATGAAAAGGAAATAGGCTCTTTCTTCCACAGCACCGACCCGCAGGAGCTGCCTGACGACCTGCGCCGGGAAGCCTCGATATTCCGTACGGTCGATATGATTTCGGAAGAATGCCCCGACAAGGAGCTTCTGGACGAAATCGAAGCGGAGGCCGGCCGCGAGCGCCGCACACGAAGGCTTAAACTGCGCCGCCGCTTCATCGTAGCTGTCACTGCGGCAGCGGCCTCGATAGCGTTGCTTATCGGTTTCGGTATGCGACACGGCAATAACACGCCGGTGCCGGCACAGGGCGATTTATACGCTTCCGAACTTAAAACTGCCTCCGAACCGGCCGACACCACATCGACTGCAGTCGCACCCGAAGAGGAAACAGAACCGACTGTAGAATCCGAAAAGACAGTCACGCCAAAAAGAACGCCTGCCCTGCGCAAACCTTCCCACCGCAACGAGGCCATCGCACAGACTACCGATGATGCAGGCTATACCCAAATTGACGATCCCGAAGAAGCCATGTATATAATGATAAAAGCCCGCAAGCAATATTCGCGTGCCATGGCTATGACCGGCAAAGCTTTCAGTGAGACTGACAATGCGTTTGGCAACGCTGAAAACATCCTCCGCAACACAATCGAAAAAAGTTAAACATAAACACTATATTATCATGAAATCAAAGATTTTATCACTGCTGATGCTGATATTGCCGCTGGTGTCGTGCGCTCAGAACCGACTGTTGGGCTCAATGCCTACCGGCGACGGAATATCCAAGGTATACGTCGGCTCCGCGATGCTCAGTATGGCCGAAGGGATGATAGAAGACTATGGCGACCAGTTCAAGGATATGATGAAGGATATCAAATCGGTAGAGGCCTATTCATGTGAGAGCCAGAAGATGTATGATACCGTCGCTGCCGCTTTTGAAAAATTGCTCAAAACGTTGAAAACCGAGGAAGTGGTGTACAGCGAAGAGGACGGCGAGGTATCGCAGATCTATATGGTCATACCCGATGGCGCGAAGGAGCCGACGGCAATGCTGATCTACAACGCCGACCGCGATTTCTATGAAATCAATATCGTGGTTATCCACGGAAAAATTAACGCCGCGGCCTTCCCCGGCGCAACCAATTAGCAACAGACGAAACGCGCCACAACACAAACTCCGCAGCTATAAACCGCGGCTACTATGCAAAGCCTCTTGATAATCAGCCGTGTAGTAGCTGCGGTTTATAACCGCGGAAAGTTTAGTTCCGCAACACGCGGAGTTTGTGTTGCGATATATAATTACCCGTTTATTTTTATAATGTCACCTTGCGGATTACAGGGGTTATGCCTTGGGCCGCGGCGCGGACTATGTAGAGGCCGTGGCCGAGACCGGCGACACGCACGTCGGTATCGGAGCCCGAGCGCAGGAGCGAGCCGTTGACATGCCATATACTCCATTCGACCGGGTTGTTGCCGCTTATTACGACAGCGCCGTCACTGACTTCCACGGTGACCGATGCGTCGGAATCCATCTCCGGTCCGTCGACCGATGCCACGAACGAGCCTTTATAGGTGGTCGACATGTTCACGCCGTTAACGTTGTAGCTGATGACTACGTCAGATTTATAGCTTACGGTAGCGGGATAGAAATTATTTTCGGACAACGTTGCCTCATTGCCGTCGACAGTGACGCCCGTCACCTTAACCCATGAGTAGTTCGGTCGTACGGTGACACCGGTTCTTGACATCACCACGCCGAACATCTCCTTTACGTATGAATCCCGGCTCACAAATCCGGTATAGTTGCCGTAAGCACCCGCCGGGCAGTATACGGCACCGAATCCTTCGGGGAATGCCTTTGTCGAGAAACGCGATGTATATATGGTGGCATCGCTTTTCATTCCGTAGAATGCATATCCCCAGTCGCTGCCGGTCCAGCCGGTATAGCCTATATCCTTATGGTCGATATATACCTCGGCATTTTCATTGACACGGAAAGTTTCCAGTCCAAGCGTAAGCTGATGGTCGGAAGCGGGAAGCACAATCTTACGGAGAGATTCGCAGGCCTCGAACACGTAATTATCAATCGCCTTTAGATTTGAGGAATTGAAGGTCTCTATACCCGTCTGATAGAATGCGTACGCCTTTATGGTTTCGGTGGTCGGCTTCAGGGATATGGATTTGAGATTCCGGCACTTGAAGAACATGCACTCTTCAATACAGGGCGCACCCGAGGGCCAGTTGACCTTTTCAAGCCCGCTATATGCGAAATGCATCTCGTCGTAATACCCCTCCTCGTTGAATGTAGTCATATTGGCGAGCGAGAAACTTGTCAGCGACGTACAGCCCTTGAATGCATCGCCATAGACACCTTTGCACGATGAAGGAAGAGTGACTTTTGTAAGTTTCGGGCAATTACGGAATGTCGCGTTCTCAACGACAGGTATCTTGCTATTAATCACAGCTTCGGTGAGATTCGTGCAATCCTCGAATATAGCGGTACCTGTCAGCTTGACCGCAGCTGGCACAGTCACAGTCTTGAGCGCCGCCCCCTTGAACGCTGCCCTGTCGACGGTTGTGACCTGATTGAAGTCGATTGCCGTAAACCGAGCCGAAACACACCCATAGTTGCTTATCTCCACTATGCCGGAGGGCACTTTGAATGTCCCGGTGGTATATGCCGGGGGGAAGTAGAAAAGCCGTGTACGGTCCTCCGACAGCAGCAGGCCGCCGACATTGACTGTACGTGAGGCCTCCCCGACAATTTTGCTTATACCGAGATTACCTTCAAATACATCCGCGGCAAACCTTACGTCTTTGCCGATTACAAGAGTCTTCAGAGTGGAATTGTCACGGAAAGCGCCACCGCATACGTAGCGGCTGCCGCTATCCGACTCGCCCGAAATCCAATCGGGGATTGTGAACGATGCACCTGCCTTTGCCGGCGGGAAACGCACCAGCTCGTCCATCTTGCCTTTGCTGCTTTTGGTGTAGAGCACACCGTCGACAGCCATATAGTTCTTGTTGCCGGAAGCCACGACAAATTCTTTCAACGCCGTGCAACCGATGAACGACTCGCTGAATATATATGTTACTGTCGAAGGTATGACTATCGAGGTCATCTTATTGCAGTTATAAAATGCCTCCTCGCCGGTCTTGTCGTTTCTGATATTACCGCCCCGGTCCCCTATCTCCGTTATAGTGTAGGTTTTGCCGTCGGAGGGACGTACGGCCTTGGAGGGTATCTCCACCTTGCCTGTCAGGGTCACGCCGTCGGCCGCGCCGGTGACGCGGGCTGTCATGTCGACTTCGCTAAATTCAATGTTCAGATTACCTATCGGAAATGCCAGTGCGGTGAGTGCCGGACATAGCATCACGATTAAAAATGTGACAACAATCTTTTTCAAAAAATTCATAAATCAAGATTTTGGAAGTTTATAAATAACAGTTTTTATCAGATGTAAAGGGAGTGAGTAAGTTCTGCAATATTCTCCGACAATTAATGCCGGCACAAAAATATGGAATGTGTGTCCGGTAAGCGAAAAACTGCCGTCTACATAGTATCTACCGAATCTTAATATATGGAATTACAACAATTTAAACGCAGCTAAAGCAAATCTTTGAGTGCCTGGTCGAGGTCGCTGTCGGCCGGAAGCTCCATCTGCGAGCGCAGACGCCATCGCGCCTGACGCACCGACTCGGGACGTATGTTCATTTCGCGCGCTATATGCCGTGTATCGAGTCCGAGCGCTATGTAGCATGCCAGACGTTCCGACGAGCGGCGCACGTTGGGATAGGCGCGGCGAAGATTGTCGGTAAACGCCGGGCTTATGCGTGCGAATACTTCGGCGAAATTCTCGCTCTCGGCTTCGGCGGCGGTGACAGCGCGTATGCCGGACTGCACGGCCGATATGTCGCCCGCCGATACGTTGCCTTTACGCGCAAGGTCGGCAAGGCGTCCGTCGAGTTCGTCGAGCATGTTCTCTTTCTCGGTCATGCGGAGCGTCATGGCCAGTTCCGCGCGCTGCGATTTAAGCCTGTCGAGCCTTTCGGCATGATGTCGGTCGCGCAACCGCGTCATGCGCCGGCGCACCTGAATCCACACCACTACCACGGCTATTATAAAAACGGCTATCACAGCCGTAAAACGGAATATAAGCATGCGGCGCTCGCCCCGCGCCCTCTCCTCGGCCATATCTATCTGCCGCGATGTCTCGGCACTTATCAGCTCGCCGCGCTGCCGCTCGGCATTGAGCGAGTCAGTAACCTCGGCATAGCGGGAGAAACACTCTACGGCCCGCCTGTCGTCGCCCGTCGCTTCGGCAGTCTCGGCCATTGTACGCAGCATGAAAGCCTTGTGGTCGCCCTGCGTGACGGCAGGCAGAAACCTGCGGGTATCGGCTATATATTCCCGTGCGCCGCGCGTATCCCCACGGTCAAGGCTTACGCGCGCCATAAATGCCGATACAACACCACGCAGCCCTATGCGCACACTGTCGTCAGACAGACTGTCCCATACACGCCGCAACGCTACGGTGTCTCTTGCAGTGACCCACAGATTGAAATCGATGAGCGACGATGTATAACCGTCGGCAAGCACTTCGGGGCGCTCCCCTATCTCCCGCAGCATATTCGCGGCCCTGAGAGAGTCGCCAACCGTGCAATACATGTCGGCGAGGTTGATGCGCAGACCCGCGCGTACAACCGTCAGCTCGTCAATGCCGTCGAGCAATGAATCGGCCATCGACAGATATTCTATCGTGCGAGCCGAATATCCGGCCTCAAGCATCAGCCAGCTCATATCCAGGTAGCGTGATACGAGCATATATACGCACGAGTGCTTGCGGTAAAATTTTATTTCGTCGGAGATATGCTCATACCATTGGTCGATGCTGTAGGCGCCGCGGTTTTCGACAAGCCAGCGGTAACGCCGTATTTCATACGGATATCGCGCCGAGTCGGTCAATGCGATTGACTCATCAATCAGTTTTCTTGCCTCACCGAAGCGTCCGAGACGGTATTTAAGACGTGCTTTCCAGAACAGAGCGCAGCCTCTGAGATGACTTTTCGCCTCATCGTCACCTGTCATACCGGATACTGCGGCATCAAACTCATCGACAAGGCGCGCAAGAGAATCGACGGGCACCTCTCCGAGAAAAGCATATTCCATACGCACCGTCAGCGAATCGGCCACCGGATTTTCGGCCGTCCAGCCGAAAGGCGCCACATGGTTGCGGCGAGATTGGCCGCATCCGGTGAATAAGGATATGACTGTTACGGTCAACAACAAGAGAAATATACCGGCAGAATTTTTCATACGGCAAAATTAGTCATATTTCCAAAATTTCAGCCGTATCAAATCAATCATAGTGCCATCGACATCCCCGACACACCATCTACAAAACATCTACCGATAGGCTACATCCTGTCTACCAGCATGATACAAATCCAAATATCGAGAGAGTTGTAAAATTCCGATTGATTATCGGACGCACAGACCGTGCGTCCCTACATCAATCGAAATTTCGCAACTCTACGATACCGTCTCTAAATAAAATCGAGTTCGGCAGCACTTTCATATCGTGAAGAACGGGCGCGATTTTGACTCGCACCCGTTCGCAAAGAATCTTTCGTGAAGAATAAATAAAGAATATATATAAGAGCAATATTTACCGTGACGGTTTATTCCGCGGAGTTGAACCACTGGTAGTCGGAGGGGGTGTCCTCGGCGATACCTGTACCCGTTTCGCCGGCATACTCCTCGTCGTGCTGCGAGCGATCGAGACCGATTTCCTCGCTGTGGCGCGACACGCGCATAGGTATCATCTTGTTGGTAATCCAGTAGATGGCGTAGCTCATGAAGAATGTGTAGGCGCATACACCGGCAAGCACAAGGATATGGTTCCAGAAGAAAGTGGAGCGGCTCACACCCTCCATGCCATTCTCAGCGAAGAAATTGTAGGCGAAGATACCGGTAAGCACCGTGCCGATGATACCGCCGAGCCCGTGGGTGGGGAACACATCGAGAGCATCGTCGAAAAGATTGCTTGACTTTTTCCAGGTCACGGCAAGGTTGCAGCAGATAGTGATGACAAATGAGATGAATATCGACTCACCAACAGTCACCCAGCCGGCACAGGGCGTGATTGCCACGAGACCCACAACGGCTCCGATTGCGGCACCCATTGCCGAGGGTTTGTGTCCGCGAAGAGCGTCAAACACCACCCATGTCACCATAGCGGTTGCGGCGGCGGTATTGGTGTTGAGGAAAGCCGAGAGCGCCACACCGTCGGCTGCCAGCGAGCTGCCGCCGTTGAAACCGAACCAGCCGAGCCACAGCAATGCCGCACCGAGAAGCACGAAGGGGACGTTGGCCGGCTTGGCATTCTCGGTCGACGAACGCCGTCCGAGGAACATCGCGCCGGCAAGGGCGGCTATACCTGAGGCAGCGTGCACCACGATACCACCCGCGAAATCATGCACATGAAGTTTGCCGAACAGTCCCTCGGGATGCCATGTACAGTGAGCGAGCGGACAGTATACGAGTATAATCCATATCATCATGAACACAAGATAGCCCGAAAAGCGCACTCGTTCGGCGAACGACCCCGTAATGAGCGAGGGGGTGATGATAGCGAACTTCATCTGGAACAGAGCAAAAAGCACGAGAGGTATGGTTGTGGTAGCCATGCCGATTTCACTCGGCACCTCGGCACTTGTGCCTGTCACGTTGCCGACACCAACGTTGCTGAACAGGAAGAAATCGCACGGATTGCCTATGATACCGCCGATATCGTTGCCGAACGCAAGGCCGAAGCCGAACAACACCCAGATGACGCTGACAAATCCCATCACGATGAAACTCTGAAGCATGGTGGAGATGACATTTTTAGCTCTCACCATGCCACCGTAGAAGAATGAAAGTCCCGGAGTCATCATCAGCACAAATATCGTGGCTGTAATCATCCACGCGATATTTGCAAACAGACTGTCGTTTGTAAGATTGTACAGACCCTCGGCGGGCGATACAAACAATCCGATGATACTGATTGCCACTATGACGGTAAACAGTATTATCCATCTTTTCTTTACTCTTTTACCTTTTACTGTAAGCATTGGAATATAATTTAAAATTTTAAGAATTTAAGTATCTATTGTAATAAATGACAATTTTTTGTCTCCTTAAGTTTGTTTTGTTAAACAAAAGTATATAATTTCAACGACAAAATAAGCAAATAGCTATTAAACATGCAAATATTTTGTCATTTTTCTTTATTTTTAGCAATAAAAATATCTTTTAGCTTAATTGTGCACATTAAGATATTTCCGACTTTTTGACCAATTTTAGAGAAACGGGCCATGCACGGCCATAGCATATTAATGACTAACTTTGCACATGTCAAACCTTTGTATGTCATATTTCAGTATCACAATGAAAATCCTATTTATCACAATTGCATTTTCGGCTCTTTTAGCGACAAGCAGCTGCAAAAACCATGACGACAGCGACAACCGAGCCGTACAGCCGGTAAAAACATGCACGGCCGTGGCAGCAACCGACGGTTCGCGTCTGGTGTTTCCCGGTAAAGTGGTAAGCGACGACAAAGTCTACACCGCGTTCAAGGTGGCGGGCCGTATCGCTTCACTCAGCGTAAAGGAGGGGGATAATGTAAGAAGCGGCCAGGTCATCGGGCGTCTCGACGACACCGACTACCGCGTGGCTCTCGATGCTGCCGAAGCCGAATACAACTCCGTGCGCAGCGAGGCCGAACGCATAATCGCGCTATATAATGAGAATGCCACGACTTCGGTGGCACACGACAAGGCTGTGTACGGTCTGCAACAGATAACGGCCAAACTGCAGCACGCACGCAACCAGCTCAACGACACACGTCTTACGGCACCTGCTTCGGGCGAGGTAAAAGCCATACTGCGGCACGCGGGCGAAGTGGTTGGCGCAGGCACTCCCGTACTCGAGATTGTCGACAACAGCACGCCGCTTGTCGAGATAAAGATACCGGCAGCCGCATTCTCCCGCATCAATGATTTCACCGACTATACCTGCACATTCGACATATACCCGGGCAGAACATTCCGGCTGAAACCTTTTGCCGAACAGAGCGTGGCAAACGCCAACCAGCTGTACACGGTAAAACTGTCGTTTGACGACGCAGGTGAACCGCTCCCCTCCGTAGGCATGTCGACCACGGTCATTATGCAAGCCGGCAACGGCAGCGAAAAGGATGACAGCAACCGGTGGATTGTTCCCTCGACATCACTCGCTGGTGCAGGATCCGACTCATATATTTTTACCGTATCACCCGACAGCACACTCCGCAAAGTGCCGGTAGAGGTGGTGAGGCTCACACGTGACGGCGAGGCCGAAATATCATGCGCCGCACCGCTCGACGGCATTGACATCGTGGCCGCCGGCGCAGGTCGCCTCCGCGAGAATGAGAAAATAAAGCCGCTGGCACCCGCATCGCCGACCAATGTCGGCAACCAGCTGTAAATCACCAATCGTTTCGCACAATCTATCAGAGTCAGAGAACAATGAAATTCAATCTTAGCAAATGGGCGTTCGCCAACAGCAAACTGGTACAGTTCCTTGTAGCGGTACTGGTAGTGGGCGGTATATTTTCCGCCTGGGCCATGAGCAAGCTCGAGGACCCGGAAATCAAAGTCAAGCTGTCGGTAGTCGCGACAGTATATCCAGGAGCATCGGCCCATCAGGTGGAGCTGGAGGTGACCGATCCGCTGGAGAAAGCAATCCGCTCGATAAGCAATGTCAGCAACGTGGAAAGCGTGTCGATGAACGACCTGTCAGTCATCAACGTGGAGCTGCAGTCGACGGTCAGGGATGAGGATGTGGAGCAATGCTGGGACTTGCTGCGCCGCAAGGTGAGCGACTGTGCGGCCACGCTTCCGCCCGGAGCGCAGACTCCTATGGTACAGGAGGATTTCAGCAACGTGTACGGTCTGTTCTACGCGATGACAGCAGAAGGGTTCTCACCGCGGGAGATGGAGGACTATGCGCAGCTCATACGCCGCAGCATTCTCGACCTCGACGGAGTGGACAAAGTGCAGCTCTACGGAGTGCCGACAGAGGTAATCAACATATCGCTCAACCGCGACCGCATGGCCAATCTCGGAGTGAAGCCGCTCGAGGTAATATCGACGCTCAACAATCAGAACGACGTGACCTACGCCGGATATTTCGACACCCCCGAGCAGCGCATACGTGTAAACGTCACCGACCGCCTGAACTCGGTGGAGGCCATAGGCGACATGCTTCTCGCCGGGCATGAGGATGACCGGCTTCATATCAAGGACATAGCCGACGTGGAGCGCACGCTCGCCACGCCGCAGCGCAACCGGCTGCTGCGCGACTCGGTAACGGCGATCGGCATCCTCGTGTCAGGACGCCACGGTTCGGATATAGTCAAGGTGGGTAAGGAGGTCGACGACCTGCTGTCACAGCTGCGCCGCGAGCGTCTGCCCGCAGGGATAGAGGTGCACAGCGTGTTCAATCAGCCCGAACGCGTCACCGACGCTCTCACCACATTCTTCGTCAATCTTATGGAGTCTGTGGCAATCGTGGTGCTCATACTCATGCTGGCGATGGGACTGCGGAGCGGCGTCATGATAGGCATCTCACTTGTCACAATCGTGCTCGGATCGTTCCTTTTCCTGTTCAATTTCGGAGGCACGATGCAGAGGGTGTCGCTCGGAGCGTTTATCCTCGCCATGGGTATGCTTGTCGACAACGCCATAGTGATTATCGACGGCATACTTGTCGACCTAAAAAGAGGAATACCGCGCCGCGAGGCTCTTACCGGCATAAGTGCCCGCACGGCAATGCCGCTGCTGGGAGCCACACTTATCGCAATCCTCGCGTTCCTGCCCATATTCCTGTCGCCCGACACTACCGGCATATATGTGCGCGACCTCTTCATCGTACTCGCCGTGTCGCTGCTGCTGAGCTGGGCGCTCGCACTGGTGCATGTGCCGCTCATGGCCGACAGGTATCTGAAAGGTAAAAGCGTGGCAATGGCTGAAAAAGACCTTTACAAAGGTCGTGCCTACCGGTGGCTGCGTTCACTCGTGACATCGGCGATACACCATAAATATGTCACGGTCGGCATAATGGGCGCACTGCTTATGCTGTCGGTATTCGGATTCCGCTACGTGCGGCAGGGATTTTTCCCCGATATGGCCTACGACCAGCTGTATATGGAATACAAGCTGCCCGACGGCACATCGCCCGACCGCGTGAGGAAAGACCTCGCGGAGATAGAGGCTTACTTCAAGACGTTGCCCTACGTGAGAAATATAACGACCTCGATAGGTGGCGCACCGGGACGATATAACCTCGTGCGCTCCATCCCTACCCCCAATCTGGCATACGGCGAACTGATTATAGACTTCACATCGCCCGGCGAGCTGCGCGACCACATCGAGGAGATGCAGCAGTATGTGTCGTCGCACTACCCCGAGGCATACGCCAAGCTCAAGCGCTACAACCTAATGTTCAAGAAATATCCCATCGAGGCGCAGTTCACCGGACCGGACCCCGCCGTACTGTCGGCGCTCGCCGACTCGGCGGAGCGCATCATGGAGCGGCTGCCCCAGATAAGGCTTATCACACGCGACCTCGAACCGCGCGTGCCGGTGCTCCAGGTGGAATACAACCAGGGTGCGGCACGCATGTCAGGTCTGAGCCGCAAGGATGTGAGCCTGTCGATGCTTACAGCCACGGGCGGAGTGCCGATAGCGACACTGTTTGACGGAACGCACCCCACCCCTATCTACCTCAAGCAGATTACTTCTGACCACGGCATGATTGAGGACATTGAAAACATATCGGTATTTTCCACGCTTCCCGATGTAAGCGCACTCGTCGATGAGGATGTGATTACAAGCATGGCTACTGGGGTGATTGACAAGGATATGATTATCGACCGCATGATGTCGACCACACCGCTGACACAGGTGGCCGACGGAGTGACGGTGGAATGGGAGAATCCTGTCATTCCGCGCTACAACAGCCAGCGGTCGGTACGCGTACAGGCATCCCCCGCTCCCGGCATAGAGACTGAAAAAGCGCGTGTGGCGGTGGAAAAGGCGCTCGAAGCCATCGAACTCCCTACCGGCTACGCTCTGTCATGGCAGGGCGAGAAGGCCGCTTCCGACCAGTCGATGCGCTATCTGTTCCAGAACTTCCCGCTTGCCATAATTCTCATGATAGCGCTGCTTATAATGCTGTTCAAGGATTATCGGAAACCGTTGATAATATTCTGCACCATACCTATGGTGGTGGTCGGAATCGTCATAACCATGATAATAACGGGCAAGACATTTGACTTCGTGGCAATAGTCGGAACGCTCGGACTTATCGGCATGGTCATCAAGAACGGCATCGTGCTGATGGACGAGATAGAACGCCTCACAGGCGAAGGAATGGAGCAGCGCAGCGCGCTGATACAAAGTTCGGTCAACCGTCTGCGCGCCGTGTCGCTTGCTGCGCTGACCACCATACTCGGCATGCTTCCGCTGTTGTCTGACTCGATGTTCGGTTCGATGGCCGCGGCCATCATGGGCGGACTGCTGTTCGGCACAGTAATCACGCTGGTATTCATCCCGGTGTTATATTCACTCTTTTTTCCAGTAAAGAAATGAAATTCAAGACAATCGCAATCATAATGGCCTCGACTGCAATCAGCGCGCAGGCCGATACCCTTACCGTCGACGACTGCGTTGAGATGGCACTGGGTGCCAACAATTCCATAAAAGCCTCGGAATATCAGACGCGTCAGGCCAAAGCCATGGTAAAAAGCCTGCGTGCCAATTATTTCCCCGACATCAGTGCGTCGGCCACCGGCATTTACAGCAACGCGCGCGGAAGTTATAGTATCGAAGGGGGCAATCTGCCGGTATTCGCACCTGACGGAAACGGAATGCCTACCCCGACAGGCAGCTTCGCATATTTCCCCGGAATAGGACTTGACTATAAGGTCGGCCCGATGTTCACTGCCGGAGTGGAGGTGACACAGCCTGTCTACATGGGTGGCAAGATACGCAGTTCGGTAGCTATGGCCTCGCACAAGGCCGAGATGGCGCATGCCGCGCTTGAAATGACACGCGACGAGGTCATCGTGGCAGTCACGACGGCCTACGCCGATGTCGTGAAGGCCGAACAGCTGCTCGAAGTGGCGAAATCGTACAAAAGTGTCGTACTGGAACTTAAGGCCAATGTAGAGAGCGCGATTGCCCACGGCATGCGCCACAACAATGACCGGCTGAAAGTGGCTGTACGCATCAACGAGGCCGATCTCAACATACTGCGTGCGCGCAACGCCATACGTCTCGCCAAGATGAATCTGTGTCGCGTGACGGGACAGCCGATGATTACCGACTTTGATGTCGTCGACCGGTTTCCTGAAGTGACATTGCCCGCAGCTATCGAAAGCAACGAGGTGATATACGACCGTCCGGAATGGAATGCGCTGCAGGCCAACAGCCAGTCGCTCAAATCGCAGATTGACATGACCCGCAGCGAACTGCTGCCTCAGGTAGCGGTAAAAGCCGGATATTCCTACAATTACGGATTTGAGCTGAACAAGTCGACACTTTTCGACAGGGGCGCGTTTGCCGTACTGCTCAATGTATCAGTCCCGATATATCATTTCGGAGGCCGCAGTGCCAAAGTCGACGCATCGCGCGAGGAGTGGCATCGTTCGCAAGCCGAGATGCACGACAAAGAAGAGTTGCTCATGCTTGATTTGCATCGGTCGTATACCAATCTTGAGGAAGCGGAAGCGGCACTCCGGCTGTCGGAGACCTCGGTCGAACAGGCGGCAGAAAACATGCGTCTGAGCCGTGTGATGTTTGACAACGGCATGGAAACACTGAGCGATTATCTCGAAGCACAACTATTGTGGAGCCAATCATGCCAGCAACATGTCGAAGCGGGATTCGCGCTCTACACCGCCCACATAGCCTACCTGCGCGCCTGCGGAAAACTGTAAATCAACTTAAAGAGAGTGTTGCCGGACACAAAATACGAACGAACTTGTCGGAACGCGATTCAATGCTGTTTACTTAACGCAGTATCTCCGGCTTTCCGATGCGGTTATTCCTAAGAAAGCTGCATTGGGGCGCGAATCATCGCGTCCGCGCCATGATATACACTACGCGTATTTATGGCAATGGAGTGACGCAGGAACGGAAATCAGAATACGTAGCCTATCGAGATGGTTACGGTGGCTGATGAATAGCTTTTTACGAAGGTACCTTTTGCTTCGAGAGCCAGTTTGAGTGTGGGAGTCACACGGTATTCAAGGCCGGCGCCGCCATTGATTCCGAAACGGTTTTTGCGTGATGTGACATCGCCGGCACCGTCAGACGAGCTGTCGCTGATGTCGGGATCGTCGGTATAATGATAATTCCAGCTTGTATAATTCAGTCCGGCAAGAGGATAGAATGCAAAAGAACCGGTCTGGCCGAAATGAATGGGGAACTGGGCGTTGCAGTTGATTGACAACGCGTCGGTATTATCCTTGCGGAAGATATAGTCGACATTAGGCGCAAGACGGAAATGTGGGGCAAATTCATGCTGGAACCACAATCCGGCGGTAGGCGATGAATTGCGCGAATTATACCCAATCCGCACACCCATAGAGTTTTCGCGCGCCGAAACGACAGGCACGACCGACAATGTAAAAGCTACAAAAGAAATAATCCTGGTAAATTTCATAAATAAGAAGTAAAAAACACCAACAAGCCGAGCTATCAGACCTAACTACGCAAGCCCCCTCGCCTATATCCCGCAAAGATATACAAAAACTTCTATCCTACAAAAAGAATGCCAGGATCGCTCCATATTATGTGAAATAAAAGATAGCCTAAAGTCAAAGTCGAAATGCAATTTTCCACCTGCATAGCCTCATATATTTTG
>CAJLWO010000003.1 GCA_905210435.1 uncultured Bacteroidales bacterium | reverse complement strand
TCAAAATATATGAGGCTATGCAGGTGGAAAATTGCATTTCGACTTTGACTTTAGGCCCTCTCGCCTTTTTTTCGCCCGCCAACCCCGACCAGTCCGACATGTCCGACTGGTCTGACATGTCCGACCGGCCTTCCCCCAGTCAGCTCAAAATTCAAAATTCCCCATTCAAAATAAAAAAAGCGGGCTGATGCCCGCTTTTTTTTAGTGTCGACGCATCGGCACAGGACGACCTCCACCCGGAGGGCCCCAGCGCCGCTCGTTGCGGTCGGCCGGCTGGTTGCCCTTGCCGAAGGTGTTGAACTTATAGGTGAACGACAGCATGAAGTAGCGTGTCAGCGCATTGTACTGCGTGTCGTCGATATACGATGCGGTCACCGAGCGCGATATATCCTTCTTCTGCTGCAGCAGGTCGTAGGCCTTCAGCATGATGGTGGCGTTCTTGCCCGGGAGGAACTGATAGGAAATCGACGCGTTCCACATCACCGAGTTGGCGTCATATCCCGATGCATAACCGCTTGTCGCCGAATAGGTCAGGTCTGTCGCCAGCACAAATCCGAGCGGCATGTACCATGTGCCGTTGAAATTGCCCCCGTAGCGGTGCACGTTGGTCGACGACATCGACGACGCCGAGTTGTGCGTTGTCGAGAAGTGGTACATCGGCCGCAGCTCGAGTTCCAAGTTGTCCGGACGGTAGGCAAATGAGAACGACTCCGCTATCGTGAACGAGTTCGACACATTGCGCTCGCCGTTGTTGTAGCCCAGACGGCGGTTGAAGTTGGTGAAGATGTTGTTGTTGAAAGTGAACACCTTGTTGTGCAGCGGCTGCGAGAACATGTTCATCAACCGGGCGTTCCACACTCCGTTTACATTCTCGTAGGTCGTGTAGCGGCCGCCCGTCTGGCTGTCGTATACTGTCTTTGATATGATGGAGTTCTGGGTTATCTGCGCGTCCATCATCGTCATTATCGAGCGCTGCGACTCCATGTTGAACGACTGGTAGCGCAACCGTATGTTGTGGTTGAACGACGGCACCAGGTCCGGATTACCCTGCACCACGTTCAGAGGGTTGCTGTAGTCGGCCACCGGCTGCAGCTGGTTCATCGACGGCTGCGAGCTGCGTCCGTAGTAGTCCACATTCATCGACGTGGCTTTGTCGAATTTGTATCTGAACCGCAGGAACGGAGCGTAATTCCATGTCGTGCGTTCAGGTATGCTCTTGTTGGCGTTGCTCAGGTTGGTGCTCTTGGTGCGTATCGGCACTATCGACATTCCGGCGTCGAGGGTGTACTTGCTGTTCACCTTCTTGTAGCCCACGCGTATGTCCTGCTGGAAGTTGGTGTTGCGGAAGCGGTTGGAGAGCGAGTCGACAAGCGCGATATTGTTGTAGTCGATTTCCGGTACGGGAAGCGTGTAGTCCATGTCGTTGAGCATGAAGTGCCACAGCTCGTCGCCGAAGTTTACCGGACGGTCGTAGGTCAGCTTGTCGGCGTTGTTCCAGCGCATGTTGGCCGAGTATCCAACAGTGATGAAGTTGCCGTTGCGCACGTCGCCGAGAGGCTCGGTCCATGTCAGTCGCGCGCTCACGAAGTTGCTCCATGTCTTGTTGTCGATCCACTGGTCATAGCTGTCTATTGAGTCGTTGAACTGGTGGAAGATATTGTACACGTAGCTGTCCTCATACTCCCTGACATTGCTCATGCGGTAGTTGGCGAATACCGAGAACGAACGTCCGCGGTGGTTGGCGAAATTGTGATTGTAGATGATGCGGCCTCCAGCCTCAAATGATTTGCCGTCCGACTGCGACCGGTTGAGCGACGTGTTCTTCCCCTGCGACACCGAGAATGCCTCCGACCACGAATCGTTCTGGTTGTATGAGAAATTGGGGCGGAAGTCGAATGTATTGAACGAGTCGGGCTTCCATTCTATCCTGAAATCGGCTCTTACATTGTGCCCTTTGTCGCGGGTGTTGGAGTAGGAATTCTGCGTGTAGGGGTCATCCTCAAGCAGGTACTGGCGGTTCTGCCGGCGCGTGCTCTCTTTGTCAGAATGAGAGTACATCACGTCGCCTCCCACACGCAGTATCTCCTCCTTGCCCACGTTGAAGTTCACGCCGAAACTTTGCGAATTGGTTATGCCCTGGTTACCTCCGAAGCGGCGGAAACGGTTGCCGTTGCCGTCGGTGAAACCAAGGTCGTTGGTATTGTTGGCCGAGCCGATAAATGTTATCTGGTTGTCGTTCCAGAAGCGGTTGACATTGAAAGCCGCCTGATACCTGTCGTCGGTACCGTAGCCGGCCTCTGCCGTGCCGAACCATCCGTTCTTCATTCCCTTCTTCACTGTCAGGTTGATGACCGTCTCGTCCTCTCCGTCGTCAACGCCGGTCATGCGGGCCAGGTCGCTCTTGCGCTCCACTACCTGGAGTTTGTCTACCATGTTGACGGGCAGGTTTTTCGATGCCACCTTCGGGTCGTCGGAGAAAAATTCCTTACCGTCGATAAGTATCTTGGTCACCTCCTTGCCGTTGGCTGTAATCTTGCCGTCGGTGTCAACCTCCACGCCGGGTAGACGTTTGAGCAGGTCCTCGACCACGGCGTTGGGGCGTGTCTTGTACGAGTCGGCATTGAATTCCACCGTGTCCTGCATCACCTTGATAGGAGTCTTCACAGCCGTTACGGTCGCCTCGGCAAGCATATGCGACGCCTCCGACAGCACTATGGTGCCCGCGTTTACATTCTTGTCGGCCACGGTCACGTTCTTGTAATTCTTGCCGTAGCCCACATAGCTCGTCTCGAGTATGTATTTTCCGTTTTTGATGTCATTAAGGGTGAATTTGCCGTTAAGGTCGGCAGCTGTGCCCTTCACATAGGTGCTGTCCTTCTCGGCAAGCAGTCTGATGCCGGCCTCCATCAGCGGTTCGCCGGCATCATCAGCCACGGTACCGCTTACCGTGTAGGCCATTGCTGTCATTGCGCTCGTCACCGCCATGACCACGGCGCAAATCAATCCTCTCAAATCTCTCATCTTTGGGATACTTTTTGGAATTCTGTTAATAGTTTGTTTTTTACCTTAAAGTCAACAAGATTAATTCAAGTTTAAATCAACAAGATTAATTCAAGATTAATTCAAGTCTGGGGCAAGCAACCGGGCGTCTGTAAGACGCCGATTATTAGTAATCCCGTACACCGAAGCGAGCGTAGGTGTGCGGGGCTGATATGATTCCCGCACGCCGGCGTCCGTAGTGACGCCGATTTACAGTAACTTGCAACGGTCATTATATACTTGCGAAACTCGAATGATTTTTTGTTAACCGTGTTTATTGATTGCAAAATTAAGTAAAAGTTTAATTGGAAATGCGCCAAAAAGTGACACAAACATCCACATTTCAACCAACACCCCGTTTTATTCAACCAACACCCCGGCTTACATCAAAGTTTCACAAATCAGACGGGTCGGACATGTCTGACATGTCCGACCCGTCCGACTTGTGTGACGGAATTTCAATATTGTCAATAATGGAACGATGACCCGCCAAGGAATTCCCTGAGCAACGATGTCGGCGGTATGTCGCGCTCCGGTATCGGCGCGAAATAGCTCAGGAATTTCATCAGCCGGTACGCTTCGGCATATTCCGGCATGTCGCGCGGGAAGTTTTTCAGCAGTGTCTCGCCGTAGTCGCGCATCACGCCAAGCTCGAATATAAGCGACGAGTTGAACGTCGAGTCGGCATTTTCCTGATACGGGAATATCCACCGCTCCTCGCCGCGGCGCACGCTCGGCCAGCGCCTTATCGTCTCCATCGCCGATGTGCCGCGGTACTTGTGGTCGCGTATGATGCGGCGCAGCAGGCGGTTGTCGGTCGTCGGCACCCAGTTGTGGTCGTCGATGGCAAGCGTAGTGAGAGCCGACACGTATATCCTGTATTTCATGCAGTCGGCTATCTCCGACGTCAGTTCAGGGTTGAGGCCGTGTATACCCTCGATGAGCAGTATCGACCTGTCCCCCAGCTTTAGCTTGTTCCCCTTGTAGAGACGTTGTCCCTGCTCGAAACTGTAAGTAGGCATATCCACCTCCTCGCCGGCTATGAGCCGTTTCAGGTCGCTGTTGAACTGTTGCAGGTCAAGGGCATAGAGCGATTCGTAGTCATAGTCGCCGCTCTCGTCGCGCGGTGTATTCACCCTGTCGACGAAATAGTTGTCGAGCGATATCATCTTGGGCTGCAGCAGATTGGTCAGCAGATATATCGCCAGACGCTTCGTAAATGTTGTCTTGCCCGACGACGACGGACCCGCTATCAGCACCACGCGGGCGCCACCTTCGTCATAGCGGCGTTTGATTTCGTCGGCTATCGACGCTATCTTCTTGTCGTGCAGCGCCTCGGCCACATTTATCAGCTCGGCCGAACGGTTCTCCTCCGTCGACCTGTTCAGCTCGCCGACATTGCGTATACCTATGATATTGTTGAACGCCACATACTCCGTGAATGCATTGTACATCTTTTCCTGCGTGATAGGCTGTGCCGGCACGTCGGGTGCGACGGGGTCGCATCCCAACAGCAGAAATCCGTCATGATACCGCCGCAGGTCGAAGCATCGCAGAAATCCCGTCGATGGCGCCAGATTGCCGTAATAGGTGTCGATTACTCCGTCCAGACGGTAATACACCGTATAAAGCTCATGGATAGTGTCCAGTAGCTCCACCTTGTCATCCAGACCTTCCGCGCGGAACATCTCCTTGACATCGGCTGTCAGCCGTTCTTTCCGCTCGAAAGGTACGTCGCGCTCCACAAGGCGTATCATCGCCGCGCGCAGCTTCTCCACCACCTCGTCATTCACTTCCACATTGTCGAGACGGCAATAATACCCTTTTGATATCGAGTGGCATATGTTGAGACGCGTGCCGGGATAGCACTCCACGACAGCGCGGTAGAGCATCATGCACAGCGAGCGTATGTACACCCTCATTCCCGACGCGCTCGTCACGGGAAGATATTCCACCTGCTTTGGCGCGAACACCGCATACTGCAGGTCCTCGGTCTTGTTGTTGACACGCGCGCATATCGGCGTGAACGGTATCTCGCCTCCTATCCGCTTCAATATGTCCGACAGTGTCTCACCCCCCTCAAACGGTATATATCTGTTGATATTCTTACAAAAAACTTTCAGTTGCGCACTCATATCGTTTCCTTTCTATTCTCTAATTGTTCAGATCCATAATGCGGTACTTCCTTCCGGTTATGCGGCCTTTTACCTTTCTGCCGTCATCATCCCTTATGTGGATTCCATCCTCTGATGTAGGGCTGCACCCCGGTGCAGCCGTCGGCATTTCAGAATTGAATCCTTTACTTCCGGTAGAAACTCCATAAAAAGAAAGCACTGTATGTTAAAATCACTCCGTAAATATACTAAATTTTAACACACAATGCTCCCCCTTTTTCCTTTATTTTTATCCTCAAAGCCCTGCAAAAAAGTCCTTAGTGACCCTAATGACCTTAATGACCTTAACGACCTTAATGACCTTACCGCTCACTCGCTCTGGTTCGTGGCCTGCAGATAGCTCACCCTCGCCACGCAGTAAGCCCCGTAAGCCTCCGTGTATTGGTCGAGGCTCTGGCGGTACAGCGCCTGGGCGTCAAGCAGATCGGTCACGTTGCTCACTCCGGCGAGGAAGAAATTCTCGTTCATGCGCAGATTCTCGGCCGACTGGGCTATGGACTCCTTGGCAATCTGCATCTTGCGGTGCGCCGATGTCAGGTCGTCCCATGCGTTGACCATCTTGATGCACAGCATCTGCGACAGGTCTTCCATCTCCCTCCGGGCGTTGGCCGACTCTATCTTGCGCCGTTTGATGGCGTGCGAGCCGCCCCACCATGATGTGATAGGCACCGATACGCTGACAAATACCGCGCCGAACCCATGCTTCTGGCTGATGATGTCGTCATAGAAATATCCGGCGCCGACACCTACCGTAGGCAGGTTTTCACCCACTGCGATTTTCTCCTCGAGTTCGGCCGCCTTCACCTTCTTCTGCAGCAGGTGGTAGTCGGTAGTCATGCCAAGGGCGGCGTTAGGGTCGATATAGATGTCCGACGGAAATGCCGGCACCTCCTCAGGAGTCTCGCTCTCGGCTATATCGATACTGTCACCGTCGAGACCGATATATTGCGCCAATAGTTGCCGCGACAGCGCTATGCCGTTGTCAAGGTCGACCATTGTCGAGCGCAGCTCGTTTTTGCGCAGCTGCACCTTAAGCAGTTCGTTGCGTGTCGTGACCCCCGCTTTGAGAGCCACCCCCACCTGATATTCGAGCGTGTCCACAAGCGCTATCACATCCTCGAGCGTGTGGCGTTTCGACTTCAGCGTCACCAGCTGCCAGTAATATTTCTCGGCCGTCAGCGTCACGTCGTCCACGGCGTTCTGACGTTCGAGGACGGCTGCCTCGGCGCCCACTTCGGCCAGACGGTTGCCGTTGACTATGCGTCCTCCGGCAAATACCGGCTGCACCGCCGTGACATTGGCGCTAACGCCACGCTTTATCATCTGCAGTGTAGCTATGTTGAATATGTCGAGGTCAACCACCGGCTTGTTGGCGGCGAAGGCCATTCCCGATGCAGTTACCGTCGGAAAATACTTGGTGAACGCCTCTTTGCGCATCTCCTCGGCAGCTTCGGCATTGCCCGCGGCCACGCTGATTTTCGCATTGTTCTTTATTGCCAGCTCGCGGCAGTCATCCAGTGTGAGCCAGCGTGTTTCCGTCGACGGGCCCTCATTGCTTTGCGCGGTGGCGCCGAGCAGCGCCAGCATCGCTGTAAGTGTTATTGACAGACGTTTCATAATCGTAGGAATCATTTCTTGGTTGTCTCATCTGTTTTGTCTGTTTCGTTGCCGCCCGCAGTTGCCGGTGCCTGTACAGCCGGAGCTTGTGCGGCCGTGGTCTGCGCGGCGGCCTGCGGCATTCCCGCTACCGCGCCGGTATCGCTGCCGGTGTAGAATGTCGGGGCCGAGGAGTTGCCGAAGTCGGGCGTCGGCGCTCCGTAGGGCGGGTCAAGTTTCGCCTTGCCCGAGAACTTCCACATCATCACCGGTATGACGGTCAGCGTAAACACCATCGTCAGCGGCGTGCCGAAGAAGATGACCGTACCCATCGGCTTCCAAAGCGCGCTGTTCGAGATTACCATAGGCAGCACACCCATCGTGGCGGCGGCCGAGGTCAGGAATATCGGGCGCATACGGCGTTTGGCCGATTCTATCGAAGCCGCCTTGTTGTCAAGGTTCTCCTGCCCCTGCAGCTGCTCGGCATAGTCAATCATGATGATTGCGTTGCGCACGAGGATACCCATAAGCGATATGATGCCGAGCGTACATGTCAGCGATATCGGCTCGTCCATCACAAACAGTCCGAACGCGGCGCCGGGTATGCACAGCAGCAGCGACACGAGCAGTATCACTGATACTGCCACCTGCTTGTAGTGCAGCAGTATGATGAAGAATATTATCACTACCGCGATAGCGAGCGCCGAGAGTATCTGGGGCAGTATCTCGTCGGTGTTCTCGTATTCGCCGCCGTATTCTATGCTGACCCCTTCGGGAAGGTTCACGTCTTTGAGCACGCTTTGCAGGTGCTCGGTCACGGCCATCGCGTTGGTGCCGCGCTCGTTCTCGGCTATCAGCGTGATTGTCGGTTGTCCGTTATAGTGGCCCACGAGACCGTAGTCCCATACCGGCACCACTTCCGAGAACTGGTGCACAGGCGCGCTTGCCAGCTCAAGCACCGGGACCTCCTCGTTGGTAAGTTCGCTCACGTCCGAACGGTTCGCCTTGTCGCTCTTCACCACCACGTCCATGCCGTAGTCACCCTCCCATACCGTAGCCACGGGCAGCCCGCTGCTGTAGCGCATGGCGAGTGTGGCTTCGACGAACAGGCTGTTGAGCCCCAGTCGCGACATTATCGGGTCGTTAGTCTCCACCATCGTGCCTATCTGCGGGGTAGAAGTGTTGGGGCGCACGAGACGCAGCCCGTCGGTGCGGCGCATCCGCGACAGCACCGTGTCGGCTACTGCCTGGAGCTGCCTGAAGTCGTCGCCTGTCACTCTCACCTCGATAGGGTAGTCGGCGTTGGAGTAGCTCAGCTGCTTGAAGCGGCAGTACGCCTCGGGGAAATATGACTCGAACTTGTCGGTGTAGTCGTCGAGCACCGCCTCGGTGGCGTCATTGCTCACGGTGTTGACTATGAACTGCGCGAAGTTCGGACCCCCTACCTGCGGGGCGTAAGTGGTCTGGAACCGCGGCGACGAGCAGCCGTGGAACACGCACACCGACACTACGCGGCTGTCGCCTCTCAGTATGTTGGCGAGCGAGTCGGCCACCACGTCGGTTCTTGCCAGCGGCGTGCCCGTAGGCAGGTATATCTCGACGGCAAACTGGTTGCGTTCGGCTATCGGCATCAGCTTCATGGGGCGTTTCACAAATATCAAGGCGCCTACAACCACGCATGCGAGTCCGCCGATGAGCGTCACGGTCGGGAACCTGAAACACAGGTCGGCCAGTTTGTTGTAGCTCTTCTGGAGCACGACGAAAAACGAGAATTTCTTCTTGCCCGAAGCCACCGCTTCCTGCTCCAGCTTGTATATCGGTTTCTTGATGAGCTTGAACTGGAGGTAGGGCACGAGTATCTCGGCTATGCACAGCGACACGAACAGTATTATCGTTATCGCCCACGGGAAGTCGTTCATGAAGTCGCGGAACATGCCGTTGAGCGTTATCAGGAACGGGAAGAATGTAATCGATATGGCGCATGTGGCCGAGAATATCGCCTTGAGAAATTCCACCGCCGAACGGTAGGCCGCCGTCTTGCGGTCGACGCCGTCCGAAATCAGTTCCACATAGTTGTCGATGATTACCACCGAGTTGTCCACAATCATGCCTAACGACACAATCAGACACGCCAGCGTCACCGTGTTAAGCTCTATCCCGAGAGCATAGAATATGCCTAAGGCTATGAATATCGTGATAGGTATCGTACCCGCAGCTATCAGCGCCACCTTGATGGGAAGCAGCAGCATTATCACTACCACCACCGCCACGATGGCTATCAGCAGCTCCGACAGGAAGTAATTGACCGACGAGCTTACCACCGTAGGCTGGTCGGTGATTTTGAACACGTTGACATCGGCCGGAAGCGTCTTCTGGAATTCATCCAGTTTCTCCTGCACCTGCTTGCCCATCTCCACGATATTGTTGCCGTCTTTCATCGACACGCTCAGCAGCAGCGATTTGGTGCCGTTGTTGGTGATGTAGCTTGTCGGGTCGGGATACTCCTTGACCACGCGCGCTATATCCTTCACTCTCACTATCGACCCGTCGGGTGTGGAGAATACTATCATGTTCTCGACATCGCGCACCGAGTTGACAGGGCGGCTCACATAGATGGGCGACGTATAGTCCGCCCCCTTGATTTCGCCTCCCGTGGTGCTGAACCCCTGCGCCAGCATCGTGGCCGCGAGCATGTTGGCCTTGATGCCGTAGTGGGTGAGACGTTCGTTGTCCACATAAATCGATACCTGTTCCTTTTGCTTTCCGTAGTCCGACATCTGTCCCACCGACGGCACCGTGCGCAGCAGGTCGCGCAGATTGTCGGTTATATCGCCCAGTTCGCGGTATGTCTTGTCATCCGACGATATGGCTATCAGCAGCGATGAGGTGTCGCCGAAGTCGGTCAGCGCCTCCACTGCGAGCACATTCTTCGGGAGCGACATTTTCTCTTTCTCGAGGCCGATCTGAAACTTGTTCCAGAACGGCGTGGTGTCGTCGATATCCTCGTCGAGTTCCACAAACACTATCGCCATTCCCGACGTGCATCGCGAGTGCGTCTTGCTCTTGTCCACCTCTTTGTATGAGAAGATGAAGTCCTCGAGCGGCTTGAGCACCTCGTTCTCCATCTGGGTAGCGCTGGAGCCGGGGCATACGGCCACGACAAGACCCTCCCTGACAGTAAAGCTCGGAAACTCGTTCTTGTCCATCTTCTCGAGGGCAAAGATACCGAACGCTACAAGCACGGTCACTATCAATATCACTAATTTGCGGTAACGCAGTCCGAACGCCACGATGCCGCCCTTGCTCTGGGGACTCATTGTTATATCTTTTTGATAATCACTTATTCATTTCTTAATCCTTCTCCTCTCGGCGGAACGGGAATGGGAGTGGGGCGGGGGCGTCTCGCCCCCGTGCTATTTCGGCCCGTGCTATTTCCCTCCCGCTTACTTTATCGCCGTAATCCTCGAATTGCGGCTTACCTTCTGCTGACCTTTCACAATCAGCGTGTCGCCGCGCGCTATGCCGCTGTTTATTACGATGCCTTCGTCGGTCAGCGCGCCCGTCACGACATTGCGTCTGATGGCATAGCCCGCCGAATCAAGCCATACGTAATGGCTGTTGTCGGAATCAAGCATCACGGCATCGAGCGGTACGGTAAGGCTGCGGCTCGTGGAGTCGGTGTTGAGGGTCACGTCGCATATCATCCCCGGCAGCAGTTCGCCCTCAGGATTATCGACAGTCATCTTCACATCGTAAGCGCGTGTGATGGGGTTGGCCGATACGCCTTTCTCGGTGATTTTTCCGGTGAATCTCTTGTTGCCGAGCGCCGAAACGGTTATGTCGGCCTCGCCGGCGGCCGGGATGGATGAAATCTCGTTCTCCGGTATCGATATATTCACCTTGACCGGGTCGATATTGACAATCTTGACAACTGGAAGTCCCGGAGCGGCCGTCATGCCCGCGTCCATGAATTTCTCCGACACGTAGCCCGAGATGGGAGCGTAAAGCGTGCCGTCATTGAGCGTCTTGCGGGCGATGGCCTCGGCGCTTTGAGCCTGTTTGAGCATCTGCTCCATCTCCACCCACTTTATATCGGCTATTGCTCCGGCGTCGTGCAGCATCTTCATGCGGTTGTAGGCGTCCTGCGCCTCGGCGAGCGCCGCTTTCGATATGTCGTATGCATTTCTTAGCGATGAGGCGTCGACCGTGGCTATCAGCTGACCTTTCTTTACGAAGTCGCCTGCCGACACATTCATGGTCTGTATCGTGCCGGGCACCGTGAAACTGGCCACCGTGCCACTCGATTCCTCTACCGTGCCGGAATAATTTCTTGATGTTGACATGTTTGACTCGCCGGCTACCGCGGTTTCAACTCTTATCACCTCCGGAGCCGTCGACTCTTTCTTTTCATGACACGACGACAGGAAAGGCACCGCTGCCAATGCTATTGCCGCTTTCATCAGTATCGCTTTCATAACCTGAACAGTTAAAACGTTAATATTATGCGAAATCACACCCCGGCACGCGCATCCCTTCATATTACACATTACACATAAAATCATATTACACGAAATTTACATGTACTTACATGCTGCCGTTTTTCCGTGGTTGTAAATACTTAACAACAAAACCCCGCAAATTGATTACCGCCATTGATTATTTCCCTAAAATACTTACCTTTGCATGCAATCCCGGCATAGTAATACCTCATTCCCCCTTACCGGCTCCCGTCATTCGGACTCGTCCGACTTGTCTGACCGGTCCGACAATCGCGATTGACCTAAATGCACCCCTTGGGCGTTTTAAATTTATTCTTATCTTTGTATGCTATGAATGAAATCCGAACGACCGATGCCGTGCGCTATGTCCTGCCGCTTCGTGAGGGTGGGTCGCTTCCGGCGCTTGTCGATGCCGACGACGGCTTCAAATATGTGCTTAAGTTCCGTGGGGGAGACCACGGTGCAAAGGCTCCTGTCGCCGAATTTATAGGCGGAGAGATTGTCCGTGCCGCGGGTCTGCGCGTTTCCGAACTCGTCGAATAACCCCCGTCGCACTCATTCTATAATCAGGCAAATATGAATGGGGGGGCGTCTCGCCCCCCCCGGTGACCTCCCTGTGATACGGATAGAGTGTAAAATATTGTATTGGTGAACATCACACACTCGCCCCTACCCGGGGCTCGCACTGCGCATTCTCTTTTGCCCCGCCCTCCGCTACCGCGTCGGACGGGGATAGTGATACCACCGAGCCTTCGGCTCTCCGAGTATACATTCTGTAAATGTTTTTTTCGGACGGTTACAATTCAACCGGGTATTGCATCTGACCTCCACTTTGTCATTCCGAATTTTGCAGGCTATAACGCAAAGGCTATGACGCAAACGAGGCCCCACCAATGGCGGGACCTCGTTCATATCGGATTTATTAAATCAGTTACTTTGCTGCGGGAGCGGCTACAGCTTTTTTGTTGCGGCGACGGTCGGTGATGTAAGCTACCGGTGCTGCGATGAAGATAGTGGCGCAGGTACCGATGATTACACCGAATATCATCGCGAAGATGAAGCTGCGGAGCGAGTCGGCGCCGAGGAAGAAGATGCTCAACAATACCAGCAGCGTAGAGGCCGACGTCATGATTGTACGGGCCAATGTCGAGTTGATTGACGTGTTGATGATGTCGAAGAAATTCTTCTTGGGATAGAGCGCCGTGTTCTCACGCACACGGTCGAACACTACCACGGTATCGTTGATCTGGTAACCGATGACGGTCAGGATAGCCGCGATAAATGTCTGGTCGATTTCCATCGCGAAGGGGAACAGACCCCAGAACAGCGAGTAGAAGCCGATGATGGTGAATGCGGTGAGCGCTACGGCGGCCAATGCTCCGAGCGAGAAGGCGATGTTGCGGAAACGGATAAGGATATAGATGAACATCGCGATGAGCGAAAGTGTCACTGCTATATATGCCTTGTTGCGCATGTCGTCGGCCACTGTAGGACCAACCTTCTGTGACGATACGATACCCTGGCTCTGGTCGGTGGTGGTGAAATCCTTGAGGTTCATGCCCTCCTTGAGGTTAGGCTGAAGGGCGGTATAGAGTTTGCCTACAATCTCGTTCTCTGCGATAGAGTCGGGTTCGCCGATTTTGTAGTTGGTCGAGATACGCACCTGGTTGGCACCCTCAATCTTGATGACTGAAACCTGTGCTCCGTCGAACATCGGGGCGATGCGCTCCTGAATTTTGTCGGGAGTATCATTAGCTCCAATATTGTCGAGCATCACGACATAGTTGCGGCCGCCCGAGAAGTCGATACCCTGATTGAGACCGCGGGTGAAGAACGAAATCAATACCACTGCTATCATGATGCCTACCACGAGGAAGCTGACTTTGCGCTTGCCGAGGAAGTTGATGTTGGTGTTGTCAAACATCTTGCGCGACAATGCGGTGGTGAAGGTCAGACGCTCGAAGCATTTTTTCTTGGCGCCGAGTATGAACACGATGCGTGTCAGATATACTGCGGTGAAGAACGAACATGCGATACCGATGATAAGTGTTGTGGCGAAGCCCTTGATGGGACCTGTACCGTACATCAGAAGGATTACACCGGTGATGATTGACGTAAGGTTGGAGTCGAAGATTGCGGAGAAGGCGTTTGAATAACCGTCGGCGATGGCGGTGCGGGCGTTCTTGCCTGCGCGGAGCTCCTCTTTCGTGCGCTCGAAGATGAGCACGTTGGCGTCAACAGCCATACCTAAGGCGAGCACGATACCTGCCATACCCGACAGTGTCAGCACTGCCTGGAACGATGCGAGGATACCGAAGGTGAAGAAGAGGTTGAGCACAAGGCCGAGGTTGGCGATAAGTCCGGGGATAATGCCGTAGTAGCTTATCATGAGTATCATGAGCAGTATGAGTGCCACGATGAACGATACGATACCGCTGTCGATGGCCTGCTTGCCGAGCGACGGACCGATTACCTCGGTCTGGATGGGATCCACGCGGGCGGTCATCTTACCGCTCTTGAGCACGTTGGCGAGGTTCTGCGCCTCCTGCACGTCGAAGTTGCCGGTGATCTGTGAGCTTCCGCCGGTAATCTTGTCGTTGACGCGCGGTGCCGAGTATACTTCGTCGTCAAGCACGATGGCTACGGGCCAGTCGATGTTGTCGCCTGTCACGCGTGCCCATTCTTTTGCTCCGTCGCTGTCCATGTCCATCGACACTACCTGTGAGTTCTGGTTGCTGTCGAAGTCGGCGCGTGCGTTAACCACATGGTCGCCGTTCATGGCGGGTACACCCTTGTTCGATTTCAGGGCGTAGAGTGCGAAATATTCAGCCTTGTTGAATTTTTCGGGAATGTGTGCCCAGCGGAACTGGATGCCGTCGGGACGGAACTGTGCGTATTCCGGCGAGCGGAGTGCCTGGCCTACAGCTGCGGTGTCCTTGGGAAGGTAGTAGCCTACTACCGGGTTGGACATGTGGAGGCCGGAGTCTACGCGGGCTATCTCGTCGGTGACGCGGCCGCGGGAATCCTGCTTGTAGATGAGGTTCTTCGACAGGCGGCTGATTGTTTTGCCTGAAGCATCGTCGATGCGGCCAAGTGCGGTGCGCACCGTGGTGCCGAACTCATCCTTGTAGGTGGTGTAGAACTGGAGCTTTGCCTGACGCTGGAGCAGGTTGAGCATGTCGTCCTTGTCCTTCACGCCCGGAAGCTCGAGAAGTATCTGGCCGTCCTTGCCCTGAAGCACCTGTATGTTGGGTGATACGACTCCGTAGGCATCGATACGCGAGCGGAGCACGTTGGTTGCCGAGTTGTCGACACGGTCCTTGATTTCTTTCTTGAGCACCGAAATCACTTCGTTGCGGCTTGAGTTGGACTTGATGCCGTCGACTGCGAATACTTTGGCCAGGTTGGCGTTGGGGGCCAGCTTGCGGTATTCGTCGTAGAACGTGGCTACGTAGTCGATTTCGGGGCCGTTGTTCTCAATCCATTCTTTCTGTGCTTTGTCGGCTACCGCAAGGGCTTTGTTGAAGTCTTCGTCGGGTGCGCCGTCTTTCATGGATGTGATGAGGTCGTGGAGCGATACCTGAAGCAATACGCTCATACCGCCTTTAAGGTCAAGGCCGAGGCCTATGCTCCATTTCTGTACTTCGCTGAATGTGTAGCCGAGCCATACATTCTCATTCTTGATGGAAGTAAGGTACTCCGCTTTTCCTTTAGCGAATGCCTGAGGGTTTTTATCTTCCGGGCCTGCTTTTTCTGTTGCGTACTCCTCGGCTTTGCTCATCTGATGGCTTGACGCAAGCGTGAACGACAGATAGAACAAGCAGATCAGCACCAGAAAAACAGCAATCACTCCGGCGATAATACTCCCTAAAGTTCCTTTGCTTTGCATGTGTTGATTTGTTATATTTAACTGGTTATTAATTATTTCCTATCAATAGCATGAGTAACTGATAAGACGTTTCGCTCCCTCTCAGTCACATCACTTTTTCACATTTGCCCCCGGTTAAGGGCTGTTTTTCAGCCTGCAAATATACAAATATTATCGAAAATATCCAATATTGCCTGCGCTTTTTTATTTTTAATGATTTTTTGCATTGCGGCGGTGCCGTTTTCAGCTATCACGTGGTTCTCCGTCATCGCCTGCGGTGTTTTCACTGTAAGGCCGGGATTGTATGACTTTGCAGTCCCACGGGAGAGTGCCCCCTTTCAGTATCGTGGCAAGCATCTTGCATGTCGTTTCGTCGAAGTTACCGGTGATCTGGGAGCTTCCGCCGCTAATCTTGTCGTTGACGCGAGGCGCTGACAACACTTTGCCATCGAGCACTATTGCGAGTTCCCTTCCTATGTTGTCGCGGGTGAGGCGTTCAAAAATTTCAGCACCCTCATTGTTGAATTTCATGGATACGTACCATCCCATGATTTCATCGCATTCGGCGGCTGCATCGGTTATATATTGTCCGATATTTGACGCATCTGCCTCCTTCAATGCATACAGGCTGTAGAAGTTCTCTCCGTAATTTTCGGGAGAATATGACCAAAGCAGTCTTATCCCTGCCGGTAGCAGGGTTTTGGCTTCTTCCGAGTTTATGATGGAGTCTGCCTCGTTTTTGTCGGCCTGTCTGAAATGCCCTATTATGGCGTGGCCGAAGTCGAGTCCGTGAGCGCCACTGTGCATGTCGATGCGCGGACCGGCTATCTGCGAGTAGCTGTACGACATGGCGCTGAGACGGTTGGCCGTGCGGCGGTCGATTTCGGTTAGCGCTTCTTTGGCTTCGGCTGCTCCTCCGGCCAGAAAGTCGATGCTGCCTTTTGACGAAATCAAGCGTTGCAGGTCGGCTTTGCCGAGGCCGCCGGTTAATACGCGCAGGGTGGAAAAATGTCCGGTTGCAGGCTTGATGTCGATGTATGTGGCACCCGCATTTTTCAGGCGTTTTTCCAATACGGGGGATACGCTGTGTGTTATCTTATCCTCAGCCGCTTTATTTATCGCTTCGGCGGCTTCCTGTACTGTCGTTGCCGGTTTGAGTCCGGGCAGATTGAGCACGTCGCACAAATCGGCCGACGGATTGTGTTGTGCGTAAAATTCGCAAAACATTTTGGCGTAGTCCCGGCTGTCTTGGGGCGCTCTTTCCGAATCGTATATCCTGACGCTGTCAATAGCCCGGAGCGCTTCGTCGAATACCTTGTCGTCAGGTATCTTTTTCCATTCCGATATGATTTGTGACGGGGAAACTTCGACGAGCAAATCGCGTTCGGGATTACCTTCCTGCTGTCCCGACGTACTGCACCCGGTTGTGGCAATTGCAGTCGATAAGAGTGCAATCGAGGCTATTGCCGTAGCCAAAATGTTCTTTTTCATGATATTGAGATATGTAAGAAATAATATGAGACACCCTCTGAAAAATTATTCCTTGGTGAGGTCGAGCACGACGTTGTCTTTCGACTTGTCAAAGTATTGCCTGCGCAGCGGGTTGGCTGTCATCTCTTTGTAGCGCTCGCGGTTGCGGGCTATGTCGATGGCTGCATAGAGCGCCTCGCGCATCGACTGCTCAGACGCTTTGCCCTCTCCGGCAATGTCGTAGCCGGTGCCGTGGTCGGGCGATGTGCGCACGATGGGGAGTCCGGCGGTGAAGTTCACGCCGCTGTCCATCGCCATTGTCTTGAACGGAGCGAGCCCCTGGTCGTGGTACATGGCGAGTATGCCGTCGAAATGCTTGAACAGTCCCGAACCGAAAAATCCGTCGGCGGCGTATGGGCCGTAGCATTCCACGTTCTGGTCGGCGGCGGTCCTGATGGCGGGGATGATGATTTCCTGCTCCTCGCTTCCGAGGAGTCCGTTTTCTCCCGCATGGGGGTTGAGGGCGAGCACGGCTATGCGCGGCCGCACTATGGCGAAATCGCTACGCAGCGAGTCGCTGAATATCTTCAGTTTCTCCACGATTCGTTCGGCCGTGATGTTCTCGGCTATCTTGCTGATAGGCAGGTGGGTGGTAACGAGCGCCACACGTATGTCTCGGTTGAAGAGCACCATCAGCGCTTTGCCGCCTACCGAGGCCTCGAGATATTCGGTGTGGCCGGGGAAAGTGAACAGCTCGCTCTGGATGTTGTCCTTGTTGATGGGGGCGGTGACGATGGCATCGAGAGCACCTGCGCTTACGTCCTGTACCGCTTTTTCAAGGGCGGCGAATGCGGCGGCTCCGGCCTCTTTGGTGCTTTGTCCCGGCTCTACCTTGCACTCCTCGCCGACCACGTTGATTATGTTGATTGCGCCGTCGCGTGCCTCGGCGACATCCTTGATCTGATGCAGTTGCTGCGGTTGCATGCCGAGAGCCTTGCGGTAGAATGCGGCGATTTTGGCCGACCCGTAGATTATCGGGGTGCAAAGCTCGAGTATGCGGTTGTCGTCGAGCATCTTGAGTATCACCTCATAGCCTATGCCGTTGATGTCGCCGTGCGTGATACCTATCTTGATTGTGTTTCCTTCCATTTTATGCGATTATGTTTTATATATGTGACAATTGGTGATCTGACAGGCGACGGAGAGACCTTTTGAATCATTTCCTAATCAATACTTTTCCGTACTGCCCGATTGTTTTGCGAAATTAATGAAAAATTTTGTATTTTTGTCAAATCCAAAACGATGTGGCTCCTTTTTAAGTAAGTTTTAGAAAAATCCACGGGTTTGACAATATGCCGCGGCGTGCGTATGGCTCACCGCATGGACATTTGCCTGCAAGTTACTTATCTAACATAATATATGACTCCTCTCCCCAAAGGACTGACAGCCGCAACCGGCATGGATGCCCTTACACACGCCATCGAGGGGTACATCACAAAAGGCGCGTGGGAGCTTTCCGATATGTTTGAAATCGAGGCTATCCGCATGATTTCGCGCCATTTGCCCAACGCGGTCGAGAATCCCACCGATGCCGAGGCGCGCAACGGTATGGCCGTGGCCCAGTATGTCGCCGGCATGGCGTTCTCCAACGTAGGTCTCGGTCTGGTGCACGGCATGGCGCATCCTATGGGTTCGCTGTTCGACGTGCCCCACGGTGTGGCCAACGCGCTCCTTCTCCCCACAGTTATGGAATTCAATATGCCCGCATGTCTCGGCAAATATCCCGAAATCGCCCGTGCTATGGGTGTCGATACCGAAGGCATGTCGGCGCAGGAGGCCTCGCAGGCCGCCGTCGACGCTGTCCGCGCCCTCTCCGTCAAAGTGGGCATACCGCAGCATCTGAGCGAGCTCGGCATAGCTGAAAAGGATGTTCCCGCCCTTGCCGACCAGGCTCTTGCCGACGTCTGCACTCCCGGCAATCCCCGCGAAGTAACCCTCGACGACATCAAAGCCCTCTACTCCAAAGTGCTGTAATCCAAATTGTAAATAAAAGAAAAAGAGCCGCAGGCATTTGCCTGCGGCTCTTTTGTCTACTAATCGATATGTTTTCCGTCAAATTGTAGGGACGCGATTCAACGATAGGGGCGGGGGCGTCTCTCCCCCATGGTATTATTTCTATATGCCGAAAGTTACAACGGGGGCGAGACGCCCCCGCCCCTATCAACTCAGCTTAAGTTAATGGCATTGAATCGCGTCCCTACAATTTGGCGGAAATTCATGCGCCCCTGCGGGGAGGGTTGGTTGGGTCGGTCATCAGAAGAATTTGACCTCTTTGCCGAGGATGTCGCCGAGGAGGTTGTTGGCCAGACGGGATGCTCCGAGACGGAAGTATTCGTTGTTGAGCCATTCTGCGCCGAGCACTTCCTTGATGATGGTGTAGTATTTCACTGCATCTTCGGTGGTGGCTACGCCTCCGGCAGCTTTGAATCCTACCATTATGCCGGTCTTCTCGTGGTATTCCTTGATGCATTTCGCCATCACGTAGGCTGCCTCGAGCGATGCGCCGGGATATTCCTTGCCGGTTGATGTCTTGAGGAAGTCCGCGCCCGAATACATCGAGAGGATTGATGCCTTCTGTATGTTTTCGGCGGTCTTGAGCGCTCCTGTCTCGAGGATGACTTTCAGACGGGCGTCGCGGCACGAATGCTTTATTTCGGAAATTTCGTCGCATACCTCCTCATAGTCCTCGTCGAAGAAGTTGCCGAGGTTGAGCACGATGTCGATTTCGTCGGCACCACCCTCTACGGCAAGCGCCGTTTCGGCTACTTTCACTTCGGGGAATGTCTGCGACGAGGGGAATCCGCCCGACACGCATGCCACCTTGACGGCACTGACGTCGAGCACTGTGCGTACCACCTGCGCGAAGTTGGGGTATACGCAGATTGCGGCCACGTTCTCCAATTCGGGATATTCCTCCTCGAAAGCGTTGACGCGTTCGGTGAAATCGGCTACCGAACGGGGCGAGTCGGTCGATTTGAGCGTGGTGAGGTCGATGGTGTTGAAGAGGAATTTGTAGACTTCGGTATTGTTGTTTTCCGCGAAATGTTCCGCAAGGATTTTTTCAACCGCTTCTTTTACGGATTTATCATCGCCTATCGGTGCGAATGATGCGATGGCTTCATGATGTTTGTCAGTCATAATTGGAGTGTTTTATATTAATATTTAATTTAAGTGTCAGTCAGGGTTCTCGGAGTTCTCGGGGAGCTCTGAGCACTCGGAGTTCTCGGATGATGCTTTGCGGTGCTCGTGGCGGTGGAGGTCGCGGCGCGTCTTTTTGATTATGTTCTGTCGGATGGCCTCAGTGAGGTCGACGCCTGTCTGGTTGGCTATCGCCGCTACTACCCAGATTACGTCGGCCAGTTCGTCGGCCAGATTGGGCGCTTCCCCCTCCTTGAACGACTGGTCGCCGTAGATGCGCGACATCTGACGCGCCACCTCGCCGGTCTCTTCGGCAAGTACGGCCATGTTGGTGAGCGGCGAGAAATAGCCGTGGCCTATGCCGGTAATCCATTCGTCGACCATGCGCTGCAGGCCGGCTATCGATATTTCATCTTTCGGGTTCATTCGCAAAGCTTTGAGTCGATTATTATAGTCACGGGGCCGTCATTGATGAGCTCCACCTCCATGTGTGCGCCGAAAACGCCGCGTTCCACCGGCCGGCCGGCGATTTCCGAGAGGTGGCGGCAGTATGTGTCATACAGTCCGCGTGCTTCGTCGCCTCCGGCCGAACGTATGTAGCTCGGACGGTTGCCTTTGCGCGTCGATGCGAGCAGTGTGAACTGGCTCACGGCCAGCAGCTGCCCGTCGACATCTACCACCGAGCGGTTCATCACGCCCGCTTCGTCGTCGAATATGCGGAGTGCCGCGGTCTTGCGCGCCAGATACTCGGCATCGTCGGCCGTATCGCCTTTCTCGACGCCTACGAGCACCATGAGTCCCCCGCCTATCTCTTTGAGATAATCTGGCGCCACGCTCACCGATGCGCGCTTCACGCGCTGTATTACTATCCTCATCTGTTACTGTCGGTACTTATATATGAATAATGCTAAAGACAAAGATAATGTTTAATTGACAATCTGCAAAAATAAATTCATGCAAGGACGCAGATTAAAGGGCGCACTTTGTGTCGGGCGAAATACGAATCGCGTCCCTACTGTCGGTGTGATTGAGGAGCATGTTGATATGTGGTTAAATAATGCAAATTATATTGCATCGGATGTTAAATATATATAATTGCACTATCCTATATATTTACATTCGGTATAAAATTACTAAATTTGTTGTCGCATGAGTGGAGGAGGCAGGAGCTTCCTCCACTTTGTTGATATATTTTAATTTTTTGAAGATATGATAGATAAAGCCAGATTGACCGAGGTAGTCGAGGATGCCATCAAAGGCACCGACATGTTCCTCGTCGACATCACTGTCAGCGCCGACAACCGTATCGTCGTGGAGCTTGACTCCGAGACGGGCATGGACATCGACGCCTGCGCAGCGGTGACACGCCGTATCGAGGCGGAGTTTGACCGCGATGCCGAGGACTATGAACTTGAAGTAGGGTCGGCCGGACTTACATCGCCTTTCAAGGTCAAGGCTCAGTATATGAAAAATCTCGGCAACGAGATTGAAGTCGTCACCCGCGACGGCCGCAAGCTCCAGGGCACGCTCGCCTCGGTGGGCGCCGACGATTTCACCGTCGAGGTTCCGACCAAGGTAAAGCATGAAGGCGCCAAGCGCCCCGTAATCGAGCAGGTGCCTTCGGTCATAGCTTTCGACAATGTCAAGACCGCTAAATACGTAATCAAATTCAAATAGTTATCGCGGCAGCCGGACGTCACCGGCAGCCGGTTTCTTTTAAAATAAATAATATAACAATTCCCCACAACCGATAAACTCATCACTATGGCTAAGAAAGAGGAATCAGAAAATATGGTCGAGCGTTTTGCCGAATTCAAAGATTTGAAAAACATCGACAAGTCAACCATGATACGCGTGCTTGAGGAGTCGTTCCGCAGCGTGCTCGCCAAACAGTTCGGCACCGACGAAAACTTCGATGTCATCATGAACCCCGACAAAGGCGACGTGCAGATATTCCAGAACCTTGAGGTGGTAGAAGACGGCGCTGTCGAGAATCCAAATCTCCAGATTTCGCTTTCCGACGCACGTGCCGACAACGACCCCGAGGTAGAGATTGGCGAGGAGCACACAAAGGAAATCATCTTCGCCGCCTTCGGACGCCGCGCTATCCTCAATCTGCGCCAGACTCTCCAGTCGAAGATACTCGAACTTCAGAAAGAGGCTGTCTACAACAAGTTCAAGGACCTCGAGGGCGAACTCGTCACCGGCGAGGTGTACCAGACATGGTCGCGCGAGACACTTCTTCTCGACGACGACAAGAACGAGCTTCTGCTCCCCAAGACCGAGTCAATCCCCGGAGATTTCTTCCGCAAGGGTGAGACCATCCGCGCCGTCGTGTCGAAAGTCGACAACAAGAACAACAACCCCAAGATTACCGTTTCGCGTACGAGCGAAAACTTCCTGCGCCGTCTTTTCGAGCTTGAAGTGCCCGAAATCCACGACGGTCTGATCAATATCCGCGCCGTGGCCCGCATCCCGGGCGAACGCGCCAAGATAGCCGTAGAGAGCTACGACGACCGTATCGACCCCGTAGGAGCATGCGTCGGCGTGAAAGGTTCGCGTATCCACGGCATCGTCCGCGAGCTCCGCAACGAGAACATCGACGTAATCAACTACACGTCCAATCCCTCGCTCTTCATACAGCGCGCGCTCAGCCCCGCTAAGATTTCCTCAATCGTGCTCGACGAGGAGAACAAGAAGGCCGAAGTATTCCTCCGCTCCGAGGAGGTGTCGCTCGCTATCGGTAAGGGCGGCCTCAACATCAAGCTCGCCTCCAAGCTCACCGGTTACATCATCGACGTATACCGCGACACTGAGGAGACTTACGACGACGACGTATACCTCGACGAGTTCAAGAACGACATCGACGGCTGGGTAATCGATACGCTCAAGGACAACGGCTGGGTCACCGCCAAAAGCGTGCTCAACACCCCGCGTCAGGAAATCCTTGACAAGACCGATCTTGAGGAAGTCACCGTCGACCAGGTGCTCGAAATTCTCAAGGCTGAGTTCGAGAACGACGCCGAATAATCATCAGGGCGCGTTTCCCGCCACTCCTCTCCATCAGTTTTACTTCTAATTTTTTACACTTTATAAATGGCAAGAACAAGAATTAGTAAAATAGCAAAAGACCTCAACATCGCGGTGTCGACCGCCGTTGAATTTCTTCGCAAGAAAAACATCGAGATTGATGATAACCCCAATACACGTATTGAGGAGGATATCGTCGACCTCTTAATCGACGAATTTGATACTGACGGTGCTCAAAAAGCGAAAAAAACAGCCTTCTTGTCAAATAATAAAGATAATAAAGAAAAGGAATCCGTGCCCGAAAAACAAAAATCAGAACATGTGGAGACTGTGGTTTCGGGCCCCAAAGTCATAGGCAGGGTTGAGATTGACGCCAACGGCAATGTGGTGAAGAAAGCGCCGCAGCCCGTGAAGGAGGAGAAACCCGTACCGGCTCCCGCTCCCGCACCCAAGCCCGCTCCCGCCGTACCGGAACCCGCACCCGCACCTGTGGCGGTCGAGCAGCCCGAACCCGCTGCTGTGCGTCCGGAGCCTGTGAAGGAACCGGCCAGACCTGCCGCTCCCGTGGCTCAGTCCGAGCCGGCACCCAAGCCTGCCCCCGCTCCCGCTCCCGAGGTGAAGAAAGCCGAACCGAAACCGGCTCCCGCCAAGGTGGAACCGCAGCCTAAAAAAGAGGAAGCGCCCGCACGTCCCGTTGAGGCTAAGGAGGAGAAAAAAGAAGTGGAGACAAAAGAGGAGGAGATATTCACCCTCGGTATTCCCGCCGACGCCCCCAAAGTAAATGTCATAGGCAAAATCGACCTCTCTACGCTCAACCAGTCGACCCGCCCCAAAAAGAAAAGCAAGGAGGAGCGCCGCAACGAGCGCAACCAGCGTGCCGCGTCTGCCAATGCCGCCGCCGGTTCGGGCCAGGGTTCGGCCGAGCGCAAGAAACGCCGCCGCATAGGCAAGGAGAAAATCGATATCGAAAAAATACAGAATCAGGGCGGTGGCAACCAGGGCGGCCGCGGAGGCAATCAGCCTGCACGCGACAACGCCGCCGGACAGTCACGCCGTGATAAGGGAAGCAACAAGGCCAAACGTCAGCAGCACGTCGAAATCAACGAGGAAGATGTGCAGAAGCAGGTAAAAGAGACGCTCGCACGCCTCACCTCGAAGGACAAGGGCCAGAAGAAGGCCGCCAAGTGGCGTAAGGAAAAACGTGAGGCGTTCGCTACCCGCGAACGTGAGGCCGCCGAAATGGCCGACATGGAGAGCCGCACGCTCAAGCTCACCGAGTTCGTTACCGCCAACGACCTTGCATCGATGATGGATGTGCCCATCAACCAGGTCATCGCCACATGTATGAACATCGGCGTGATGGTGTCGATCAACCAGCGTCTCGACGCCGAGACCATCAACATCGTGGCCGAGGAGTTCGGCTTCAAGACGGAATACGTTTCCGCCGAAGTGGTCGAGGCCATACATCAGGAGGAGGACACCGAGGACGACCTCATATCGCGTCCGCCGATTGTCACCGTCATGGGCCACGTAGACCACGGTAAGACATCGCTTCTCGACTATATCCGTTCGGCCAACGTGATTGCAGGTGAGGCCGGAGGTATAACCCAGCATATCGGCGCCTACAACGTCAAGCTCAAGGACGGACGCCATATCACATTCCTCGACACTCCGGGCCACGAGGCGTTCACCGCCATGCGTGCGCGCGGTGCCAAGGTGACCGACCTCTGTATCATCATCGTTGCCGCCGACGACAACGTCATGCCGCAGACCGTCGAGGCCATCAACCATGCTTCGGCTGCCGGCGTGCCCATCGTATTCGCCATCAACAAGATAGACAAACCCACCGCCAACCCCGACAAAATCAAGGAGGAGCTCGCCAATATGAACTACCTCGTCGAGGAATGGGGCGGCAAATACCAGTCGCAGGATATTTCGGCCAAGAAGGGTATTGGCGTGGAGGAACTCATGGAGAAAGTGCTTCTCGAAGCCGAGATGCTCGAGCTCCGTGCCAACCCCAACCGCAACGCCGTCGGTTCGATTATCGAATCGTCGCTCGACAAAGGCCGTGGATACGTCGCTACCGTGCTCGTGCAGAACGGTACGCTCCACATCGGCGACATCATCCTCGCCGGTACGCACTTCGGTAAAATCAAGGCAATGTTTAACGAGCGCAACCAGCGTATCACCGAGGCAGGTCCTGCCGAGCCGGCTCTTATCCTCGGTCTGAACGGCGCTCCCACCGCCGGCGATACATTCAACGTCATGGAGTCGGAGCAGGAGGCCCGCGAGATTGCCAACAAACGCGAGCAGCTGCAGCGCGAACTCGGCCTGCGCACCAAGAAAATACTTACACTCGAGGACATTGGCCGCCGCCGCGCAATCGGCAACTTCCAGGAGCTCAACATCATCGTCAAGGGCGACGTCGACGGTTCAATCGAGGCTCTTTCCGACTCTCTCATTAAGCTCTCTACCGACGAAATCCAGGTCAACGTGCTCCACAAGGCCGTCGGCGAGATTTCGGAGAGCGATGTCACTCTTGCCGCCGCTTCCGATGCCATCATCATCGGTTTCCAGGTGCGTCCGTCGCAGGCAGCGCGCCGTGCCGCCGAGCGTGAGGGTGTCGAGATGCGCCTCTACTCGGTCATCTACCAGGCCATCGAGGAGGTGAAGGACGCCATGGCCGGCATGCTTGCTCCCGAAATCAAGGAGGAGGTCACCGGTACCGCCGAAGTCATGGAGACATACCATATATCCAAAGTCGGCACCATCGCCGGCGCCCTCGTGCGCGAAGGCCGCATCAAGCGTGGCTGCAAGCTGCGTCTTATCCGCGACGGTATCGTACGCTACACGGGCGACCTCGGCTCGCTCAAACGCTTCAAGGACGACGTCAAGGAGGTCGTTTCGGGCTACGACTGCGGTATCTCGATAGCCGGCTACAACGACATCAAGGTGGGCGACCTCATCGAAGGCTTCATCGAAGTCGAAGTCAACCGCTCCCTCTAACCTCTGCGGTAACCCTCCCCCAAAAACAGCAGGGACGCGATTTATCGCGTCCCTGCTGTTAACTCAAGCTGAGTAGAGTGGAGCGGGGGAGTCTCGCCCCCGTAGTATTATCCTTACAAGCTGAAAGTTACCAAGGGGGCGGGACGCCCCCTCTCCACTCAAATCCGCCAAGTCAATAGCATTGAATCCATCCCTGCGACTTTTGATCACTGATTGGAAAATGGATAATAATTAACATCGATTGCTGTGTATCACGTCCATTTCAACATAGGAAGTAATCTCGGCGACCGCGAAGACAATATAAGGCGGGCTGTCGCATCACTGCGTCAGCTCGCCTGTATTTCCTCATCAATGCGTGTCTCCGACCACGTAATATCCCCTCCCTGGGGCTTCGACTCGGCCAACGATTTCATCAACGTAGGCATCAGCCTCGACACCGACCTCACCCCTGAATCCCTCCTCGAAGCAACACAACGCATAGAGCAATCCATCTCCACCGCCTCCCACCGCGACACCACAGGCGCCTACATCGATCGCCTGATTGACATAGACATAATAGCCTGCGCCACAACAGGAAAAGATGGCGCACTGCATAATCTTATAGAAATCACAACTGAAAAACTGACACTTCCCCATCCCCGCGCCCTCCAACGCGACTTCGTCATGCAACCCCTCCGCGCAATTGACGCTCCACTCTATCACCTCCTGACAGCACACTTGTATTAAACCGGATTGAGTGGGGCGGGGGTGTCTCGCCCCCGTAGTAACTACACGGCGGTTACTTTGTGCCGCGAAGGAGGAAGCGGGTGACGAGGGCTGTGAGGAAGCCTATGCCGATGATTACGGCTGCTACGATTGCTATGTCGCTTGCGGCGACGCTTACGGGGTAGGCGTCGATTGAGAGCTGCGACGGGTCGTCGGCGCCGAGCTTGATAAATCCGAAGCATTGCTGCAGCAGTGACAGCGCCACGCCGAAAATTATCCCGACAATGCCTCCAATTGTGGTAATCAGCATGCTCAGCCACCCGTATATGCCCGCAATCGTGCCTGAGGTGGCCCCCAATGAGGCTAAGATGGCGCTGTTGCCACGCTTTTCAATAATCATGATTGACATTATGGCCAGGACGTTGAACGTGGCCACGACGAGGATAAATGTCAGCATCACGAGCGTAATCCATTTCTCCACGTTAATCATGCGGAATGCATCGTGCTGCTGCTCCATGCGGTCGGCCACCTTGTATGACGGGCCGAGGAGTTTGATGAGCCTGTCGCGCAGGCGTCCTGTATCGGTGCCCGCAGTAGCGTCTATCTCGATTGCCGACGCCTCGGAGGTATAGCCCAAGAGATTGCGCGCGAACTGCAGCGGCACGAACAGATAGTCATTGTCAAATTCATTCTGGTCGATACGATATACTGCCGTGATGACTACCGAGTCGCAGCGGAACGCCGCCAGCGGATTGGCAGGATTGACGCGTGAATGGCGCCGCGGCTCGTATATCCTGACATCGACCGGTATTGAAGGGAAAGCACGCAGCGTATTGGCCACGCCTACCGACGAGATTGCAGTGTTGGGCAGCTCCTCGTCATCATATACGAGCATCGGAGTGCCGTCGATAGTCACCTCTGGGAGCGAACGTGCCGTTATCCCCTCGGGAGCGATTCCGCATATCACCAAAGGAGCCTGTCGGTCGCCGGCTACGGCGAAAGCGCGTTCGGTTATTGTCGGAGTGGCACTCGCCACCCCCTCCGTAGCGTCTATGACCGATGCAAGCGAGTCGGCATCGGCGATTGTCTTACCCTGGGCGGGCGTCACCACAAGCGGCGCGCTGAATCGTGATATTTTCTGCGCCGTAAAGTCGGAAAACCCGTTGAACACCGACAGCACTATCACCATCGCCGTAGCGGCACTCGCCACCCCTGCCATCGAAATATACGACAGCACATTGACTGCGGCGTGGCTCTTGCGTGAAAACAGATAGCGCAACGCAATGCGTATTGATAATGACCGGCGGCTCAAAGTTTATTGCTTTATTTCGTGAGGTATTGCAGAACCTTAAAATGTAGGAATATGTAGGGACGCACGGTCTGTGCGTCCACAACTTATTAGCTAATCATCGGACGCACAGACCGTGCGTCCCTACATTATAGACTGAAATTACAAAGTTTTGCAATGCCCTACAATTATCCACATGTTTATTCCTCCTTTTTCAGCAGGTTGTCGATGCGCTCGATATAGTCGAGGGAGTCGTCGAGGTGGAATGCCAGTTCGGGAGTCTTGCGTAGCTGGAAACGAACCTTTTGCGCCAGTTCGTAGCGTATGGTCTTGGTGGAGTTGTTGATGTTGTTGAGGATTTCCTCGCCTTTCTCCGAGGGGAACACCGAAAGGTAGACTCTTGCGAGGCTCAGATCGGGAGTCACGCGTACGTTGCTTACCGATACGATTACGCCGTGGGTTTTCGATGTCTGCTGGCGGAATATCTCGCTCAGTTCCTTCTGGAGAAGGCGGGCTATTTTGGCTTGTCTTGTTGTTTCCATATTGTTTTGTTTTTTTTAGTTGGAACTCTATCAGAAATTCAACGCCTGAGAGTTTCCGATAGTTTTGCCGCCGCGATATAATGGGGTAAACCCATGTTGAGTATGTCATTGCGGCATCGTTAGATGCAAATTTACGAAATTAGAATTTACTGCAAAAAAAAATTACTCGTCGTCTCGACGAATAATCTTCTTACCTTAAATCTAATACCATGAAAAACTGGTGCAAAGGTATAACTTTTATATTATAAAACATAATTTTTCAAATAAAAAATCTTATATTTAACATATATTAGCAATAAATGCGCCTAAACAACCCATAATAAACAAATTTTCACTTAAATAAATGCTCATTATGCAATATCTCACTTCGGTTGTAGGGCTGCTCCCCGGAGCAGCCGCCATACTTTACAACACTGTCCCCATATTTTCAGGTATTTTTTATCAAACAAAAGCACAGGAGCACAAAATAATAAAAAGAGTTTTATTATAATGTATCCGGTCATTTGTTCCTTTGTTCTTTTGTTTAAATAAAAAACAAAAAGGACAGGAGTACTAAAATATTATATTGTACTCCTGTCTATGCTTTTGTGCTGTTGTTAAATATAAAAATCTCTTGTCCTTTTGGTAACTGAGGGGGTTATTTCAGCAGGTCTGGGCGGAGGCGGCGCGTGCGCTCTACGGCTTGCTCGTGGCGCCATTCGCTGATGCGGGCTTCATGGCCAGAGAGGAGTATGTCGGGCACGCGCCAGCCGTTGTAGTCGGCCGGACGGGTGTAGACCGGGGGAGCAAGCAGATTGTCCTGAAACGAGTCGCTGAGCGCGCTCTGTTCGTCGCCTATGGCGCCCGGTATGAGGCGCACGATGGCGTCGGAGATGATGATGGCGGGAAGCTCGCCACCCGTCAGCACGTAGTCGCCGACCGAAATCTCGCGGGTGATGAGATGTTCGCGTATGCGGTAGTCAATGCCCTTGTAGTGGCCGCAAAGTATGATGATATTTTCGAGCATGGACATAGAGTTGGCCATCGGCTGGTCGAAAAGCTCGCCGTCGGGCGAAGTGAAAATCACCTCGTCGTAGTCGCGTTCGGCCTTAAGAGCTGCGATGCAGCGGTCAATCGGCTCGATCTGCATCACCATGCCCGCCTCGCCGCCGAAAGGATAGTCGTCGACCTTGCGGTGCTTGTTGGTGGAATAGTCGCGCAGATTGTGGATACCGAATTCCACAAGCCCTTTCTGTTGGGCACGTTTCAATATCGAGCAACCAAGCGGCGACTCAAACATCTCGGGAAGTACAGTAAGTATATCGATACGCATATTCGTTCAGTTTTTAAAATTGTTTTACAGTATCGCCGTGACTTCTTTGAAAGCGTAGCGGGAGAGGGTGTTGTCGAGGCGGAGGAGGGTGAGGGTGCCGTCGGGTGCTACGTCGGCTATGCGGGCGGTGAAGTCGCCGGCGGCATCGCGATAGGGATGGTAGCCGTCGCGGCGCCATAGACGTGACATATAGTCGGATTCGGTCAGGTCGCCGCCGGCGCGGTCTTCGGCTTCTACGAGTGATATGATGTCGGCGCATACTTCGCGGAGCATGCTGTCGAGGGGGTAGGTGAGGCCGGTCAGCTGTGTCAGCGACACGGGGTTGGGGGCATCGGAGTAAAATGCCTTCTGGTTGATGTTGATGCCTGCGCCTATTACGGTGCGCTCGATGCGTCCGGCGGTCAGCACGTGTTCGATGAGTATGCCGCATATCTTGCGGTCGCCGACGTAGATGTCGTTGGGCCACTTGATTGACGCTTCCATGCCGTCGGGCAGGTATCGGTCGAGCCGGCGCACTATGGCGAGCGACACGGCGCGCGATATCGCCATCTGCTTTACCGGAGGTATGCCGGCGGGTCGCACTAAGATGGAGAAGGTCAGGTTGGCGTCAGGTTCCGACTCCCACGTGTTGCCGCGCTGTCCGCGTCCGGCCGACTGACGGCGCGCGGCGATGACCGTGGCGTGGGGCGCATCAGTCATTCCGCGCAGATACGTATTGGTCGAGGCGGTTTCCTCGAGTTCGATGATATTCATAAAATAGAATTCTAGTCCTCTAAAGTCAGGGTGCGCGAGCCGTCGTCGTTGACCTTGACTGTCACCTTTACGGTGTCGTCGGGGAGGATGTCGTCGATGCGTTCGGGCCATTCGATGAGGCAGAGGGCGCCCGAGTCGAAATAGTCCTCGACGCCGAGGTCGAGAGCCTCCTCCACGCTTTCGAGGCGGTAGAGGTCGAAGTGGTAGATGAGTTCGGCAGTGGTGTCGGAGCGGTATTCGTTGACGATGGCGAAGGATGGGGAACCGGTGGCGTCATCCTCCACCCCGAGGGCACGCGACAGCGCGTTGATGAAAGTGGTCTTTCCGGCGCCCATTTCGCCGTAGAATGCAAATACGGTGCGGTCGCCCATCAGTGAGATGAACTCGCGGGCGGCTTCGTCGATGTTGTCGAGCGATGAGATTGTTATTGTTTTCATTGTCAGAGTTTTTTAGAGTGAATAAAATAGCTACAATAGCTATTTTAGCTAAGATAGCTATTGTAGATTAGCCGATTGGCGTTATTTCGGCGACAGCGTTATCAGCGGCACGAGCATCTCCTCCATGGAGATGCCGCCGTGCTGGAACGTGCCGGTGTAGTATTGCACGTAGTAGTTGTAGTTGTTGGGGTAGGCGAAAAAGTCGCGTTTGCCCGCGAAGATGTAGGTCGACGACACGTTGGGCGAGGGGAGGCCGTAGCGGTCGGGACGCTTGATTTCGTACACCTGCTTTGGGTTGTAGTCGAGGTTCTTGCCTACCTTGTAGCGCAGGTTGGTGTTGGTGTTCTTGTCGCCGATTACCTTTATGGGGTTTTCGACGCGGATGGTGCCGTGGTCGGTGGTAAGCACTATCTTGTAGCCTTTTGAGGCGATAAGCCGGAAGAGGTCGATGATGTTGGAGTGGCGGAACCACGACTCGGTGATGGAGCGGTAGGCCGCGTTGTTGGAGGCAAGTTCGCGTATCATCTTCGACTCGGTGCGGGCATGCGACAGCATGTCGATGAAGTTGACGACAATGACGTTAAGGTCGTTGACAAGCAGATTGTTGAAATCGCGTATCAGGCGTTCGCACGCCGACGAGTCGTTGAGCTTGTTGTAGGAGAAACGGCACTGGCGGCGGAAGCGCTCGAACTGCGTGGCTATGAGCGGCGCCTCGTTGAGGTTCTTCCCCTCCTCTTCCTCCTCGTCGACCCACAGGTCGGGAAACAGCTTCGCAATCTGTATGGGCATCAGGCCGGAGAAGATGGCGTTGCGCGCGTATTGCGTGGCAGTGGGCAGTATCGACGTGTAGAGGCTCTCCTCAAACGTGAACGTGTCGGCCAGCAACGGCTTTACCATCTGCCACTGGTCGAGGCGGAAATTATCGACAAGCACGAAAAACACCTTCTCCCCCCTGTCGAGCATCGGGAAAATGCTTTTGCGGAATATGGTGTCGGACATCGTCGGACGGTCGTCGCCCGACAGCCAGTCCTCGTAGTTGCGTTTGACGAATTTGTAGAACTCCGTGTTGGCCTCCTCCCGCTGCATCTCGAGCATGGTGTCCATCGCGGTATCGGCAGCGGCGAGTTTCATTTCCCAGAATGTCAGTTTCTCGTACAGGCGCATCCAGTCGTCGAGGGTCGCGGCCTGCGATATCATCGACGAGATGTTGGCGAACTCCTGGCGGTAGTCGGTCGAAGCCTGCTCCGATACGAGGCGTTCGGAGTGGAGGTTCTTTTTGATGGAAAGCAGTATCTGGTTGGGGTTGACCGGCTTGATGAGGTAGTCGGCTATGTTGTTGCCTACAGCCTGGTCCATGATGTTCTCCTCCTCGCTCTTGGTAATCATGATTACGGGAGTGGTCGGCGCCGACTGCTTGATGCGCTGCAGCGTCTCCAGACCGGTCAGGCCGGGCATGTTTTCGTCAAGGATGATGAGGTCGAAATGTTCGCTTTGGGCGAGTTCGAGGGCATCGCGGCCGTTGTTGACGGTAGCGAGGTCGTAGCCTTTGGCTTTGAGGAACATGATATGGGGCTTGAGGAGGTCAATCTCATCGTCGGCCCAAAGTATTCGGTTTACGCTCATTGACGTTATCGTGGTTAGAGGTTGGAGTAAAAGTTGAGTTTAATCGAGGAGAGGGTCATCATCGCCTTCCGATCCTGCGGGATATTCCGGAAGAGCCGGGGCGGTAGCCGGTGCGGGGGTAGCCGGAGTTGTAGCCGGGGTTGGTGTCGGAGTGGCCGGTGCCGGAGCAGTTGGTACCGGCGCAGGCTGGGGCTGAGGCTGCGGTGTCGGCAGTGTCGGCGGTGTCTGCGGAGCGGGCGCCGTCGTAGCCGGCTCGACCGCATTCGCGGCCGGCGGCTCGCTCTCAGTCGGACTCGTCGGACCGGTCTGACCGGTCTGACTTGTCGGAGAGCTCTGAGCACTCTGAGCACTCGGTTCCGATTGCTCCTCTGTCGGCGCCGGCTCCTGCGGCTCAGGCTCGCTTTCGCTCTCTTCGGCTATGCCCTCGGAGGGCCCGAAGAATTCGGGTGGAAGCACACGCTCCTCGGTGTCGCGGTAGGTCTTGTCCTCGACATAGCGGAAATAGTCTTCGAAGGAGCCGCCCCCTTTGAGCAGCGTGTCGAAGTTTTTGGCGCTTATCACTACGGGGCGCACCTCCGGCGGCAGCTGCAGCGCGGCGTCGGCCTGTAGCACGCTGCGGTAATGGTTGATTTCGGCCACGTTGGCAAACGGCTTGATAATCAGCAGTCCGAGGCGTCCGAAATTCATCTGCTCGAGGTCGAAATCCTTGACTACGAACGAGGTGAAATTATGTCGCGCTATGTCGTAGAGCAACTGGTTGGGAGCCACCTTGTCGGTGGGATAGAGGAGTATGAAAAGCTGCTCGTCGTCGGGGTTGAGGTCAAATTCGAGAGGATTGTCGGCGTCGGGTGCCGCGGATTCGTCGTCGAGGCGCGTCTCCCACAGCATGCCGCGCATGTTGGCGCTTCCGGAGTTGAGTTTCCGGCCTGCGTCGAGCCCTTTCACGTAGGCAGCGGCGTAGGGTGTGAGGTCGGTGTCGGGATAGCGTTGCAGCATCTCGGTCAGCGCCTCCTTGAATTGCTCCGGCTTGTTCTCCGTCACGTAGGCCAAAGCGTTGATAAACATGAATTTCGGCATCAGTTTGCTCATAGGGAAATCGCGGCTCATCTCCTCGTAGGCGCGGTGCACGGCAGCGTTGTCGTTGTCGATATACGCCTGATATGCAGTTTCGTACAGCTCGTCCTGACGGGCATCCATCAGCCGCAGGTTCTCTATGTAGCGCGGGTCGCGCATGGCGCGTCCGTAGGGGGAGTCGGCAAAGTCGTTGACTATCAGGTTGCGCCACTTCTCGGCCTCGGCCATATTGCCTTCGCGCACAGCCATCAGATAGAGGTTGTAGTAGGTGTCGAGGCGGTACACGTTGTCGGGGTAACGGGTCAGCAGCCGGTCAAACTCCGTGCGCGCGGCGGGGAAATCTTCCAGCTTGTCTTTCAGTATGATGCCCATGTTGTACAGGCCCTCCTGTATGACGTCGTTGGCCACCATGCGCTCCAGGTCGTTCTTGGGTATCTGGCTGAGGTAATATTCCACGTAGTGCGGGTCGTTCTTGCGTTCGCCGGCTTCGGTATCCTCACCCTCGCCGGTGTCCTCTCCGCCTTCGTCGGGCGATACCTCCTCGTCATCCTCGTTGTCGGCGCTGTCGGCCGATTCAAACGCGTACGACGCCTTGTTGCGGCGGCGCCAGTCGTCCTCGAGCTTTCGCGAGCCCCAGCGGCGCTGGAAGTCGGTCTTGCCGGCGGTCACGGTCGACGGGTTGTAGAAATACCATGAATTGTCGCTGTTCATGGTGAATGTGGTGGGGGATGACGCGTTGCCGCCGAACGGGTCGCCCTGTGCGGCCTGGTTGGCGCGCATCTCCTCGCGGCGTGCCTGCTCGGCTTCCTCGGCCTCCTTCTTCTTGAGTTCGGCGATGAGGCGTTCGGCCACGGCGGTCTGCTCCTCGGGCGTCATGTACGACAGCCGCAGCAGCGAGTCCTGCAGGGTTACGTTCTGCGCGTAGACGGCGAGTTCGTCGAGATTGTCGGAGCGGCGTTTCAGCGCCTTGTAGTCGGGGTAGGTGTCGGGCACCTGCGGCAATGCCTCCGAGTAGCACGGCTGCGCCTTGACGTAGTCACCGAGGTCGTAGTACAGTCCTCCGAGCGTAAGCAGCGTCATAGCCTTGTCGATGCCGTTGCGGGTCGAGCTTTTGGCGGCCTCCTCGTAGTTGGCGATGGCCTGTGTGGTGTCGCGGCGCGACAGGTAGAGGTTGCCGATGGCGTAATATATCTGGTCGAGATAGTCCTTGTTGCGGTCGTAGCGGGTCATACGGCGCAATGCCTTGACCTCGGATGTGATGTCCTCCCCCTCGAACACCTCGCTCTGCTTGATGCGGGCGTTGAATTTCGTGCGGTAGGTTGCCGATGCCGACGACCCCGCCTTGTCGAATGCCTTGTAGGCAAGCTGTTTCTCCCCCGCAAGCGTGTAGAGCTGTCCGAGCAGGAAGTTGAGGCGTGTTTTCTGCGCGCCTCCGGAGGCCGCAACCGCCTCCACGAGGTATGGTATTGCCTCTTTCGGCTTGTTGGAGTTTATGTAGAAATCGGTGAAAGTCAGGTTGTAAAGGTACTTTAGATTCTTGTCGATGAGTTCGTCGGGCTTGATGCGGGTGAGTATCATTTCCGCCTCGAAAAGCCAGTCGATGGCGCAATAGCTGCGCGCCTGCCATATCTTGGCTTCGGTGACGGTCTGCGGCAGCCATGTGAAATGCTTCGTTATGTAGAAGAATGTGGAGGCCGCCCCGAGGAAATCGCCGTTGAGAAACTGCGAGCGTCCCATCATCATCCATGCGTTGTGGAGGAAGGGGTTGTACTCGTCGCGCTTCATCCACGCCTTGTATTCCGGGTCGGAGGCTTTGCCCGCTTTTCGTGCCGGTTTTTTCTTGATGGAGCGTACCTGTATGGCTTTCTGCGCCTTCTCTATCGAGCGGGTGAAATCGCCCGACGGCTGCGGCGCGTGCTGGTCGGCGCGTGCTTCGGCCGGATGGGTGAACACGAGGCGCGAGTAGTCGTCCTCATATTTCTTCTCCATCTCGTCGAGAGTCTCCTTGTAGTGCTTGTCGCCGTTGTAGTAGATATTGTAGCGGGTGATGAACGCCGTGTACTGCCGCGAGGCGGCGGTGTTCTTCTTCAGCGAACACGCCGAAAAGGCAGCAATCAGTGCGATTGTTGCCAAAGCGACAATGGTCCGTGTGAAAAGCCCGTATTTCATCATTTAAATTAACGCGCTAAGTTACCAATTTATTTTGTCATCTCCCCACAAAACCGCCGAATATCGCCACTGTGCATGTAAAAAAAAGATTTTGACCGGCCGGTTGTAGAACGGATTTTATGCAAAATGAATTAAAATTTGCATATTTCTTTGCAATTGTTCGTGAATATTGGAATATATTTGTAAATTTGCTTTCGATTAAGACCGATTAATAGACAAACTGAGTAATGCAACGGTCGGTTTCACCCGAAATGTCGGGGAGAGTGAAGCCGGCAAAGTACAATAAGCCCCGACACCATGCTATCATAATGAAGAAATTTTTACTTCCTTTAAGTGCGTTGCTGACGGTAGCAGCTTCAGCCGGAGCTGTATCGTTCAAGAGCGGCCCCTTCACGTTCGAGACGACAGGCGACACTACGGTGACTCTGTCGAAGGCTGATTCCAAAGATGCTTCCGGAGCGAAAATCACGTCGTATACAGTGCCGCAGACTGTAATGAACAATGAAATCAGCTATACCGTGACTGCTATCGGCCAAGAGGCTTTCAAGTGGTCATATGCCACACAGATTGACCTGCCCTCTACCATTGTGACACTTGGCGCTTCGGCGTTCAACGGCTCTTCCGACCTCGCAGTCGTGACACTTCCCGATGGCCTTAAGACAATCGGAGACTATGCATTCTCATCTACCGCTTTGACCTCGCTTGACATCCCCGCCTCGGTAGAGTCGATAGGCGTCAGCGCATTTTTTACCTGCAAGTCGCTGTCCGACATTACTTTCCACTCAGGATTGAAGACAATCGGCGCATCGGCGTTCTACAAGACTGCTCTTACCGATGTGGTGCTTCCCGAGTCGCTCGTCGAGCTGGGTGACAAAGCGTTCCTTTATTGCGACAAACTCACCTCGATTAAACTCCCTTCCACATTGAAGGCTCTCGGTACCGGCACATTCATGCAGTGTTCGTCGCTGACTTCTGTCTCCATTCCCGAAGGAGTGACATCAATCGGCCTCGAATGTTTCCTCCACACGGCACTTTCCGAAATAAGCATACCGTCGACGGTAGAATCAATCGGCACATCGGCGTTTGCCTGCACATCGATAACATCCATCAGCCTTGGCGCCGGCAACAGCAGTTTCGTACTCATTGACGGAGTGCTTTACGATGCCGCCCAGAAACTCCTATATGCCGTTCCCTGCAAAGGGAAGACCTCGGTCGACGTATCAGCCAAATGTATCGGTATCAACGGCGGTGCGTTCTGGGGCAGCGAAGTAAGCAAGGTGACTCTTCCCGAAGGCGTTCTCGCCATCGACGACTATGCATTCTGCCAGTCGGCTCTTGCCGAAATCAATTTCCCCTCGTCGCTCACCTATATCGGCGAGCAGGGTTTTGCCGACACCAAACTTACCGATGTCACTCTTCCCGAGAATATGCCTTACGTATATGACGGCGCGTTTGCAGGCTGTAAGGAACTCACATCCGTGACCATCCCTTCAGGTGTGAAGCTCATCTTTAACCATGCATTCCACAACGACACCAAACTTGCATCAGTGACGTGTCTCGGTTCTGTGGCTCCTGAAATCGACGATGTCTACGAGACTTACGACAGCCCGTTCTACGGTATCAGCGAGACCACTCCCTGCTACATACCCAAAGGCTCCCTCTCCTCATATCAGGATGCAGGCTGGGCATCATACTTCAAACTCGTGGAGTCGGAAACCGCTCCGCTCGCAACCGTGAGCATCACTCCCGCCGACGGCACCGTGCTCGGTAAATACGCCGATATGAGAGTGGAGATTGAATTTGCATCGGAAGTATCCGTCGTCAACGCTACTCCGGAGGTCTATCTGCGCAAAGGAAGCGAACTCTCGGGTGTGGTAGTTGGTTCCGACGGAGGCTGGAGAGTCAACATGGCAGGCAAGAACTCCATCCGCGTGTGGTCGGACGACGGCGACGGATATACCCAGACATTCTCTCCCGAACAGGATGCAGAATACTATCTCATCATTCCTGCCGGCATCGTCAAGAGCGCCGACGGTGCGCTCAACGAACGCATCGTCATCAAGTGGACCGGTCCCGCCGCTCCAAAGCCCCTCGAAGTTGTCAGCATCACTCCTGCCGACGGCTCGACTCTCCCTACAGGATATTTCAACATGAAATTCCTCATTACCTTTGCCGACGACATCACTATCATTGATTACGGCCCCGACGCATGTCTCCGTGAGAGCGATGCTGTCGACGGTAAGGAAATAGCTCCCGACCTCGGCTGGAAAGCGACAAAGGAGAATGACAATACTCTCAACCTTTGGGCTTCCGACTACGACTACTGCGTACAGTCATTTAAGGTCAACGACGCTATCGTGTACTACATGACTATACCCGCAGGTATCGTGCAGAATGCCGCCGGCGATAAGAACGAAGAAATAGTAATCGAGCTTAAGGGCGCGACATCGGGTATCGACGGCATCGCCGCTGAAAACGATGTCATCCCCGTAGAGCATTACGACCTCACCGGCCGCATAATTTCCGCCGATGCCAAAGGTCTCCACATCGTAAGAATGTCTGACGGCTCAGCACGCAAGATAATGGTAAAATAGTCAGATGCCTGACGATTGAACCGAGGGCGTTGCAAAACCGAACCTTCCGCGGTTTAAAAAGAATTGAGTTTTGCAATACCCTACGTCCCCGACACAAAAAAGACCGGGAGCGCGAAAACAGCATCGCGCTTCCGGTCTTTTTGTGTTGCATGCACGGTTCTGACCGCGAAAGGTTAACCCGGATTCCCGCTTTGAAAAGAATAGAACAGTACCCCTGCAGGTTTGCCCATGCTGATAAGGTCATTGGCGTCCAATGATGGTGGCGGAGGGGGTGACGGTGTAGATTGCAGGGAGCGAGGGGAGGTAGAAGGCGTCGTCGAGGGTGTCGGGGTCGAGGACGCGGGTTGAAATCCAGTCGGGAGGGAGGGATTTTACGGTGTCGGTCACGCTTATCGCTATTATTGTATGGCCTCCGGCGGTGCCGGCTGACAGCGCCTCAATCGTCTCGTCGCACGATTCGCACTCCGGGTCATAGAATATAATGAGGTAGCCATGAGTGGGGCGGGGGCGTCCCGCCCCCGTGGTATTATCATCTCCCGAGCCAATCCCACCGGTATTTCCAGCGCCCGAACCTGCTGTTCCGGCAATGAGGCTGTGGAGCGATGTCGCCGTGCCGTCGGCGCATACTAACTGCAGGTCGGCAATCACGTCGCCGCGACGGTTTTTACGTATGTTGTCAAGCAGATATTCCGCCCGTGCGCGGACCGTATCGTCAGTGCCCGTTTCCGAGAGCAGGCTGACGAGGTATTCGTCGAGCATTTCGGGTGCGTAAATCGGTGACTCGGGGTCACCGAGATAGTCGGTGACAGTGCGGTCAAGTCCGCAGCCAAGCTGCATGTTGAGCGCATGCCACGCTTCGCCGCGTGTGGCGCTGTCGGCGTGCTGCACCATGTACAGATAGTCCACGATGCTTTGCTCGCGCATCCCGTCGTCCATGGTGTTGAGGGCGGCACTATCCCAATAGACGGCGATACGCTCGCGCAACGGGTCGGCATTGCCGCCGTTTTCAACGTTTTGCGTGCGGCCGCTGCACGAGCACAGCGCCGGCAGCAGGGCTATGAGACAACCTCTAACGGCGCGTGATGTTGACATATTGCGGTTGTATATATTTCTGGCCTTTGTTGGCAATGCGTATGCAGAAATTGCGCGTGCCGTTGTTGGCAGTCCTTCCTGCAATGGCGGCGGCGTCGATTCCCGCGGTGCTGAATGCGAGGTCGTCGGCCGACGTGGTGTTCATCCTGAACGATGCGGTATATTGGCCGCCGTCGGTGCCGTTGTCATGGTGGTAGTCGGCCCACTCGATGCGCCATTCGTAGAGTATGACATCGTCGGTCGTGGCACCGGCGAACGACGACCGTCCCGTCGCAACCGACAACTGCGAGCCGTTGAGCCCGTAGATATTCTGCTTGTCGCTCTCAAAGGTGATGGTTAGCGGGAATTGCGACTGCGACAGTCCCGACGGTATGCTGAAATCGAGAGTCATGCCGCTCCCGATGCCGCTTGCCGGCGACGAGGCGCTGACATTGCCGAACTCCCACGGACGGCGCAGCATCAGCGTCACCGTGCGTCCCAGTCCGGCCGGACTTCCCGTATAGTAAACCCTTATGTTCTGCTCCATGCGTCGGCTGTCGGAGGGTATGTCGCCCGTCGAAATATGGAGCACGTACCAGCCGTCGGCATCTCTTGTCAGCGACGCGCTTTCTATCACCTCACCCTTCAGGCCGATGCTCTTTTCCGAGCCGGCCGATACGCCGCCCATGTCATATTCCTCCGCTTCGTCGGTTATGTCGTAGATTTTAAGTTCTTTCGGGTCGAACGGTATTCCCGCAGGAGTGGTATAGCGGAAGCGCAGCGCGTATTTATCGCCTTTCTCGGTGAATATTACCCTTGTGGAACTCACTTCAATCTGCTCCCCCTCGTAGCCGATGGAGAAAAGGTCGCGGGTGACGACCGAGGCCGACAGGTTGTTGTGGGCCGCGCCGTTCATGGCGTCGCGCAGTGTCGGCGCTCCCTCGCCTCCCACTTCGGTTATCTCAACCGTGTACTGGAAGTTGCGCAGCAGGTCGTAGAATCCGAATTTGCCCTCCTTGTCATGGCCGATGTCAATCTTGTAGTAGTATTTCTTGCCTTTGTATTCGCCCGATACGATGATGTATGTCACCATCACGCCGTCGCCGGCCGAGGTGACCGAGCTTTGCGAGCGCTCGTATATGTAGCATGGCGTATCCTCCGCTCCGGCGGCCAGGGCGGCTTCCGATGCCGACAGGTCGGCCTGTATCTCGCTCTCCGTGGTGTGCGTCATCGAAAGGTCGCTTCCCGACGGGTTTACCCCGAAATAGCCCTGTGCTATAATGTCCTCGTAGTCAATCAGCGAGTTGTCGGGATTGAGGAAGGAGGCAAACAGGTGGTCGCGGTAGATATAGGGTGCGACAGTGCCTCGCGACGGACGGTTGACAACCGTATAGCCGAGGATGCGGAACACATCGGGTGATGCCGAACACTTCACGTTGAGTTTTACGAAATTGCGTATCAGTTTGATGTTGAGCGTCATGTTTTCGGTGATGCTGTCCACCTCCCTTATGCCCCAGTAGGCATCGATGCCGCCGTCGACCACGAGTGCGGGCATAGTGGTGGTCTCGCTCGCCATGGCCGTGATATATTCGCCGCCGTCAACGGCATGCAGGTCGTCGGCCGACGTGATGACGAAATGAAGCCTGCGCGGACGCGACGAGCTGTATATGTTGTGCACGTTGAAATATACGTGTTTGTTCTCGGTGTCGATATTGACAATCGAGATGTCATCCGGCCCGATGAACTGGAGCATCACGCCCGACGGGTCGAAAACGAAGAGATTTACCTTCAGCGAGTTGAGCAGTTCGTCGACGGTAGGCTCGTCGTTCATGGCACGCGAACTGCGGCCGAATTTCATTTCGGGGAACATGGCTCCCGTGACGAGGTCGACGGGCGTGCCCTCCGCCGGCACGGGCTGTGGCAAATCGGGCTCTCCCGCGTCGGTGCACGCCGTCGGCAGCAGTGCCATGAGTAATATCAATATGCTGTATATGAGTTTCATTGTCAGTTTCCGTTTGTTGAGCGGGCGCGGTCGCCCCATCTGAATCTTCCTTTATTGGCGTTGGTAAGGGTATCGGTGGTCCAGAACCACTCGTCGTAGACGCAACGCACGGCACGGCGTTCGCTATCGTTAGTCTCGACAATAGTGACCGACGGGTTGTTTGTGTCGTTGTCGACATCGATGCCACCCGACGCGCACCAGTAGTTGGCTGTTTCCCCGCTTGAGCCGAACAGATATGGGATATACTGTTTGTTTGACAGACGGCTTATGTATTCAATCTCGGCAGCAGTAGGGAGGCGCCATCTGCCGGCGGGACGACCGTCCTCCTGATAGGAGGCGCAGCGCCGCTCGGCGCCTGTGCGTGATATCTGGTACGTGACGCCCCATTGCGAGGCTACCCGCAGCTGCGGTGCTATGAACCGGGTCTTGGAGGCATCGCGGTCGGCAGGGTAGTAGTGCTCTAGCCGGGCATTGGTGTCGTCCTCCATGCTCCATGATGCCGTGGCTGAAGCAGATAAGTTGCTCTCGTTTAGATTGTCGACATTGCGCGTGCGGGGGTCGGCTATGATGTAGTTGTCGTCAGTGGCAAATTTCGATATTGTCAGAATGTAGGTGTTTTTGTTCTTTACATAGTCGTCATTGTGGTATGAGCCGAGCCAAAATCTCCGCTGGGTCGCATCGTTAGGATATGAATTGTTAGTAGTGACATATCCTTTGTATATATATTCCGGGTTCCACCACGAGCCGATGTTTGTGCGGTAGGTGGTATTCTGGTTGTTGATGAACCGGCGATTGCTCGCGGTGGATTGCGTGGTGATGTAGATGGCCGGTATCTGTGTGATGACAACCGTTGCCCGGGCCGACGGCTCGTCGGCTGCCGCGTCGATATGTTTCAGCTTGATGGTGAACGTGTAGGCGTTGATTGCGTCGTCGGTGCGTATGGCCGGGCGGTTGTTGCTCCAGGCGATATGCACCATGTCCCTGCGCAGGCGTATTACCGAGGCGTCGGCGTCAATCTCTATGCCGGCGAAGTCGCCTGTGGGCGAATAACTGCCTGTATCGCTGTATGTATAGCCTGAATTGCCTGAAGGCACGAGGGTGATGCTGCGGTCGGCGTTGTTGTAGAAGTCGCGCCACGACAGCTTTACCGACTCGATTTCAACAGGGTGCGACGTGTTGTAGGGTATGGATATGGACGTCTCGTTCTCCATCATGAACGCGTAGGTATCGAGGGCCGAGGAGAAATTATTGTTGTTGAGCACAAGGTAGCGTATCTCCTTGATGTCGGTGGGTAGCGTCTGCACGTTCCACTGCATGTTGTAGTTCCAGTCGAAAAGCATGTCGACGGGCTGCTGTACCGAAGTGCCTCCGAGGCGGCTTATGGTTACGCGCATGTCGTAGAGCGTGTTGCGCTCTATGCAGTTGCTCTCGGGGCGCACGCTCAGGCGGTAGTATGTCACTACGTTGCGCATCGTTCCGTTCTCGTCGGTATATTGCCACGGCAGTTCCAGCGTGAGGTAGCAGTTGCCTTTGGGTGAATAGGGGTCCCAGCTGTTGGGATAGGAATAGAAGGGAATATCCTGCAGATATTGGTATTTCGGGCGTGAGCTGTCGCGGGTGAACGGCGAGCCGGTCCCTTCGGCCACGTACACCTCGTTGGAGTACAGGCGCTCCTCGTCGACCGGCTGTGCCGGGGTATTGAGCTCTGACTGCTTTACGCCGTTGGCTATCCACACGTGCATGTCGTCGGTACGCGGGTAGTAGGTGATCAGGACCGTCTGCTCCGTTCCGTCGATAGGGCTTATTATTTTTTGCTCCACTTCGATGGAGGCGGGCACATCGACCGACAGTGTCAGCTTGGCGGCGGCACGTTGCAGTGTGATTGTGCCCGTGACGCTCCTGGTACGGCGGTCGAGCGTCAGGGTGGCGAAGCCGTCCATGGCGAATGAGTGCTGTATCTTTGTCTCGTCGAACCCGCTTCCCACGACTGTCGCTTCAAGTGCGTCGACGGTTTTTGCCGTCAGGAGGCTTTCGTCAACATTGGCTACGGCATATACATGGCACACGTCGGAGTCGGGGCCGAACAGTCCGCCCTCCTTCACCGCATCGCCGGGAAGCTCGAGGCGCAGCTGACGGCTGAAGTCGAACTCGCCGTCGACGATTACGTCGTGGACATATTCGCTCGACGCGTCGTCATGGCCCTCGGAGCGGAAAAAATAGAGATGGAGCGAGCGCACTTTGAACTCGTTGAGGTCATCGGCTGCCGCGGCCGTCGCGGCGGCAAGAGGTACATTCACGCGCAGGGCGAAGCAGTCGGCGTCAGGCCCGAGCGGCCCGTCGTCATGACTGCTGTCGCATGCCTGCGCGAGAATGACGGCAATGACTGCCAGCAGAATACGGTATATATGCAGTGTTTTTGTCATTTACAGTCGGTTTTCGCGATATATGATTATCCTTGAACTCATTGACGGGGTGAGAGGAGCGTAGAGTATGGTGCCGTCGGCTGTCTTCACCTCTATGACAAGTTCCGCCCAGTGGCGGTAGGAGTCGGCGGTTCCTTTGCCCCTTATGTGTATGGTCGCGGGTGTGCCCACATTGCCTTCGGCATAGACACTTTCCGAGCCGGGCACGGGATTGCCGGCGCTGTCGGTGTCGACAAACTCAAAGGCGTCCACACCGTTTTCCCCGGGTATGAAGTAGGCTTTCCAGATGGCGCCCTTGGGCGAGATTATATGGAATGTGCCGGAGGCGATGCCTGTCGTGCCGTTGAGAATGGAGAGCTGCTGCTCCTCTTTACCCTGGTATGTCTCGGTGCTGACTGCGAAGTCGGCGGAGTCGTATTCCCATTTCATGAAACCGTCGGGCTCCATGCTCACCATGTCGTCGAGCTCGAATTCGTCGGTCTCCGCTATCCAGTCGCTCACGTTGACCGTCAGGTCGGCGATGGTGCTGAGGGCGTGGACATTGAAGCGGTAGATGTGGTTGCGCACAAGCTCCGTGCCTATGGCCTGCTCGAACGGTTCGAGCCCGGTCTCAAATACCCGAGGCTCCTCGCCCGGAGCCATAACCGCCGTGACCCGGAATTTCATGTCGCGCATGGCGGCTTCGGGGCAGTAGAAGCGGTAGGTGCGGTCGGCTTCCGTGCCGCCCATCTCCGTGCCGACAGGAGCGGCGGGGTAGATGTTGGCATATCTGAGGCCGTCGGCATAGTCGTCGAAGAGCGGACGGATATATCCGTGGTCGACCCACGACACCATATCCACGCCGGTGACGCGCGGATATTTCTCGCCGTCGGGATAGAGTGACGCGTTCGCTATCCGGTCGGTCACCTCAATCTTGCACAGGCTGCGGAGCAGGTCAATCTGTCCGGCCGCCGGCGCGTCGATGCCCTGCATCAGCAGCGTTTTCGGCAGCACGAATCCCTTTATGCCGTACATCGGTATGCCGTTCTTCTCGTCGGGATGCCAGCCGGGCGCAATACGGAAGAAGTCGGCGATGTCGCCCACTCGCGTACGCCCCGGGGTGTAGTCGGCGTAGGTGCCGCCGGCGCCGCGCAGGTTGGCGAGTATCATCACCGTGAACGGTATGTCGGCATTGTCGGCGAACTTATCGAAGTATTCATGCGTGAAAGCCACCGAGAGGGTATAGTAACCGTCGTTGGATGACGTGCCCCCGTGGTAGTCGAGATAGGCGGGAGTGACCGACTTGAGCAGTACGCCGCTCTGGTCGAAAAGGAGCACGCGCATGTCCTCGATGTTGAGGATGCGCTCCGCCACATTGATGGCGTTCTCCTCCCATACGCCCAAGGCGCGTGATGACGGCGTCTTTTCGTCGGTATATATGTTGAATTTGAACGACATTGTCTTCCCGTTTCCGGTATCGCCGTCGGGCACCGGGCCATCGGCCGAAGTGCACGCCTGCAGCGTGACCGATATTGTCAGCCACGCCATGATGTGAAACAATATGTCCGTTATTTTTACCATTCCTGATATTGTACCGGAGGCGTGGCCCAGTTGTTTATGTAAATCATTGAGGCCTTGTCCCAGTTGTTGTTTCTGTCGAGTATGAAAGTGATGGCATAGTCGTCCTGACGGTCAAGGTATTCCCGGTCGGTCATTGACGCGTGGAATTCCCCTTTGTACAGGAGCAGGTTTTTCTCGAGGGGGACAGATATGATTCTTTCGCCGTCGGAGACGCGGCGGATGTCGAGCCTGGAGTCCCCGTTTTCCGTAAGTCGTCCTGTCGAGAATTCGGCTGACAGCGCAGCCTTGGCCGATGTGGCGGGATTGCCGGTCTCGGCGGTGATGGGTGAAACGTGCCACGGGCGGTAGGTCACTTCGCGCCGGGCGTCGATTGAATTGTCATAGCCCATTTCGGCATTGGCCGACGTGATTGAGAAGGTGAATCCGTTTTCGTCCATCTCAGTGCCGTCGAGGTTGTGCAGAAGCACGTTGATGCGGTTGGTGTCTTTCGTGAGATATATTGTCGCCGTCTGGCGGTCGGTGCTGCCTATGTCGTTGTTGTCGATGAACACGGCGCCGCGGAGCAGCCCGTGATATAGGTTGTTGAGCCGCGTGCGGCTTTCGCCGCCCCCGGTGTTGAGTATGACATTCTGATGTTCAAGAATATCCGCCGCGGGGTCGGCATAGCTGAAGGAGTTGCCTTCGGCCATGCTGCCCCAGCAGAGAATATCGTAAGAGCCGGGAGGCACGGGCAATGCCACGCGATAGCCTTCAGCGGCCAGGGCATCGCCCGCTTCGGCGTGAGAGAATACCTGCCTTCCCGTTGCGGAATCGAACACCTTGATGTCTACTGATTTTACCTGACTCGCAAACGCGTCGGCGTAAAGCATGTTGCGGTCGAACACGATACGCAGTTCGTATTCGTTGGGACATTCCGTAATGTCCTCAGTGACGCAGGCTGTCGCCAGAAAGGCTGCGGTCAGCGAAATGCAGATAAGGTGTTTTCTTGTCATTTTTTGGATCAGAGACTGTTCGTTAAATATGGGACTGTAATGTTAAATGGGATGTGTCGTTGTCAGAATTGTCACCATTCCCATTCCTGGGTGGGAAGGGTGGCCCACTTCTGTATGTTCACGCGGAAATTGACGGCATAGCTTACCTTGTCGGTCGGCGGCAGCAGCGGGTCGTCCTCGTCGATTATACCTGTGCCGAGGCCGGCGATATTGGTAATCTGGATGTTGTAGATATGGTTGCGCACGATACCGAAGTCGCCGGTCTTCATCTTGCTCCAGTCCCATTCGTCGATAGGCTTGGGCTTGTTTTCGTTGTCCTCGCGTTGCCATCCCCAGTGCTGTATCGGGGCGCTGAAGAATGCCATGCCGTTGATGTAGGCGTGGGCGCCGCCGAGATTCTGGTAGAGCAGACGGTTGGCTTTGGTGATGTTGTCGGGCGTGTTTATCTCAACGTATGCCTGAGTGTCGGAGTCATAGAAATAGAAGCCGCTGTTGATTGCCTTGATTTGCAGGGTGACGAGGTCGCCGCCGATTTTAAGGCCGTGGCGTACGTCTTCTGCAGGGTGTTCCACAGCGAAGATGTTGGAGCCTGCAGTGAGGTCGGCTTCTCTTACAGGGCTGTAGCCGCTGCCCACTTTCTTGAGGATAATCGACTGGGTGGAGAGCAGGCGGTCGTGTATGGTCTCTACTCCGGCGATGTCACCGTCGTTGGCTGCATAGAGCTGGGGTTTGCCATGTTCGTCCTTCTGATAAGTATAGAAAGTGACGGCGCTGCCGTTGATTTTATATTGTCCGGTGAGCACTACGGAGGGTATGGATGTGAGGGGCAGATACTGCTCGGGCATGTCGGCGCCGGTCAGGCGGGAGCCTTTGAGTGTGGTCTCCATCACGTACTGTGAGGAGTTGACGCTGTTGGCGGCGGTGGCGAATGACTGATAGTAGACCGAATAGGGGTAAGTGTTTTCGTCGAGGATGTCGTCGGCTACGATGGGATAGTCATTGTCGTAGTAGGCCGGGGTGCGTGCCCAGAACGAACGGAAGTGGTCGGGACGGTTCCAGCCGGGGAACAGGATGCCGTTCATTGTGGCATAGTCGTCGTAGACCGGTTCGATGTCGGCGGTAGCGCGGTACGATTTGATGAAATAGAACTTCTTCTCGTAGGCGTTCATGCCCCAGCCTTTAGGCTCGAATGACAGAGTTATGCCGTTGGCGGTAACGAAATCTTTTACCGCATTGGCCGAGATGTTGAAGTTGACCTTGGCGGCATATCGCTCCACGTAGATGTCGATGGTCACATCTTCGAGCTCGGCATCTGTCATGTTGTCAAGTTCGGTTTCGGTAAGCAGCTTGTTGGTGTCGAAAGGAGTAGCCATGATGAGCTGGTTGTCGAGACCTGTCACCTCGTCGCGTCCGTAATATACGGAGTTGTTCATGCCGAGATATTTGTTGCCGCCGTCTTCAGGGCTGTAGAAGCTCTCAAGCAGACGCCGCTGTGCGTCCATCATGGAGCGGTTTTCGTAGAAGCTTGCGTTCACGGCGTTGACGATACAGATTACGTAGGTAGGCATCTTTTCACCCTGAACGAGATTGACGGGTATGTTGGTCTCATAAAATCCGTGTACGGAGGGATTGGTGACACCTGCCGTGGTGGGGTCGACCGGACCTGTGAGCGACAACGGCACGTGGCTGTGGAAGTTCTTGTCGGCGTCGTAGAGATAGAAGTCGATAGTACGTATCTTGTTCTCCTCCTGCGTGCCGTTGGCGTAGTCGGTGTCGGGAGTGTCGCCGATGGCGCGTGAGGCGGGGCTGTTGCCGGTGCCGGCGTTGACAAGATTGACCTTGAGGTATCTGACTTCCGACTTGTCGACTGTCGGGCCGTCATTTCCTCCGTTGACGGGGTCGTCGTCGGAGCATGCTCCGAGGATTACCAGCGGTAATCCGAACAGAATAGTTTTAAAAATTTTTCCCATTGTTGTTGGATTTTGTTAAAATAAAAATTGTTTATGTTTATTCATGATTTATTATGCTTTTTTTCGGAGGGCGCCCGGGCTTGAATCAGATTAAGGCTGAGAGAAGTTTGGGGGCGAATTGCGCGGCCGGGTGATGTGGCATGACTGGTAGAGGTGCTGATATGGCCCGGCGGAATCAATCGGGTGCCGGCTCAGGATTGATTTGAAATGCCCCTTTTCATTCTAAATACTGACATTCTTTCAATTGCCTGAGGGCGTCACCGGCGGCTTCGATTCCTCTTGCCTGCGCTCTTACAAACCATGCGGCGGCCTCGTCGTAGCGTTGCTGCATTGCGGCTACGACACCCCTTGCATAGTCGGCTTCGGGCGACGAGGGGATGTCGACGAGCAGACGTGCGGCATGATCTGCGTCGCCGGCGGCGATGGCACTGTTCACCTCCTTGAGTGTGCGTGTCTCTTGCACGGTGTATCGGTGGCTGTATTCAATCATGTATTCCGTGCGGCGCAGCGGCGGAAGCATTTCCGAGGCAATGCGGCTCCACGACGGGCGCCGACGTTTTATCGCGGCTTCCTTGGCATCGGCGTCAATGTCGCTGTCGATTATTGAAATGATTGCGTCCCTGTCGGCCAGGTCGGATTGTGCCACGGCTTTTCGGAGTCCTTCCCAGTCTTCGGCAACATGGCTGACGGTAATCACGCTGTCGGGGAGGCTGCCTGCACGGCGTATTTCGTCGCGAAGGGCGGCGGTGCGGTCGGCTGCGAGCCGGTCATTGTTGCGGTAGCTCCCCTCGGGCGATGCGTATCCTGTGAACTGTACGGATACAATCTGCATGTCGAGGCCGTCGCGTATGGAGTCGAGACGGGCCACAATGGCGTCAAGCTCGGTGGCATTACTGCCCGTGGTGCGGTCGATGTCGGTACGGTTTACACCGAAAAGCACTCTTGCCACGCCCGAAAGATTTTCGGTGAGGACTCTGCTGCCCGGCACGTCGACGAGAATGAAGTCAAAGCGCGGTGCCGTGTCGGCCGGTGCGGGTGCTGATTCGAGTGCAGGCTCTATGACAGTCATCGGAATAACCTCCGTGACAGCCGGCTCTTTCTTCTTTTCGGCTCCGAAATAATACACGAGGCTTACGGCGGCTTTGGTCGGGCCGACGTAATTGCGGTTGCGGGTGCCGGTCTTGCGTCCGCACTGTGTGCAGGGATACTTGTCGTAGCGGTATCTTATATATCCGGCTGTAATCTCCACTTCAACACCCCAGTTGCGTCCGAAATGCCATGAATGGCCGTAGCCGGCGCCTATTCCCGCACCCCAGCCCTGACGTCTTGCGCCGTTGAGGGTGGTGTTGAACTGGCCGCCTATGAGATTTGCGGCGAAGAAATGACCTTTCATATTGTCGTTGAGCCAGTAGCGGGCCTCTGGCTGCACGAACCAGTGCTTCCACCGGCGGCCGTGCGAGAGTTTCCACCCGTTGTAGTTGCCCGACAGGTCAAAACTCCATCGTGGCGACATCCTGAACTCAACGCCGAGGTTGGCGTTGAGCAAGGCATCGTAAAGAAGGTTGGTCTTTACGGCAGGAAGGCTTCCGGCATGAACTGCGATACACAAGGTTGCAGCTATTGCTAATGTGATATTGGTAATAATTCGTTTCATCGTGTGGTATACGCTTAATCACAATCTCTTTTTAAGAGTGCGTGACCTGTATTAATACTTTAAACTATAGGTATATATATATGTATAATAAATGTTTTGTAAAACAGGACAGGTTTAAAGGTTATAGAATCGTATGTCGGTCATGGCCTTTAATATTTTTTGCCACGATATTTGCAGATTATATAATGAGTTTATAAATTTGCGACTTGTTAAGTGTCTCTTAAAAAGAGATTTACAAAAAAACACATTCTCTATTTTTATAAACCTTAAGATAGAATCCACGCCCTCTTAAAAAGAGTTTGTGTGTATTGCCGGGCCTTTGTCGGGCTTGTCGCTATGTTTCGGACAGCAGCCTTGTCGATTGTCTGATGCCGATTCAAAGCACAGCCTTTAAAAAACGGGAAACATGGCTCCTGCTTTTCCGGGAAACGGTTACAAATGTATCTCAGAACCCACTATATGTGCAATAGATGTGATAGATGAGCAATAGATTTCGTTCCGATTTATTGTGCAATGACCTAATTTTCCTTCAATTGCTGGATATTTTACATAATTTTGTGTGATATTTAGCATACAAAATACGGTTCTATGAGATATTCTATTCTGATGATGATAGCAGTGTTGCTGGCTACCTCATGTGCCGGCAAACCTGACGACCAGGTTAAGAAAAATACACCCGACTCTTCCGTGTCATTGACACGCCGTGCCTGGGAGATGCGCCGGGACGGAGCCCCTGTCGATAGTATCATACTCGTGCAGGAGAAGGCGGTCGAGGAGTTAAGGAATGGTACCTCGCGCGACAACGCAGTGGAAGTGCTGGAACAGATGGGCTATCTGTATAATATAGCAGGCGACTATGCCTCGGCTTTGAAATACTATGAAGAAGCTACCGATACTCTTAAAGCACACACCCTTGATGAAAGGAATGACGGAGCAATACAGCTGTTCGGCGACCTGTCGTCGCTATATGCGTTTCTCGGCATGCCCGAGCAGGCGCTCGCATTCAGTGACAGCGCCATTGTGGAGAGCCGCAGGCAAAACGGCATAATGCTTAGCGATGTATATCGTTTCAGGGCCGGAATATATGAACTTGACGACAAGGTGCCTGAGGCGATGGAATGCTATCGCCTGGCGCTGGAGGCGGTCGACAACGGGGCTGCGCGAAATGACCCCGAACTTCTCAAAGCCCTTATTGACAGCGAAAGGGCTCACCTTCTTATCAATGCCTATCCCGACAATCGCGATTCGGTGGCTCTCGCCGTATCCATACTGGAGAAGACGACTGAATATGACGAGTTTGATACTGCCGACCGTGAGTATGCGCTCGGTCTGGGATATGTGAAACAGGGCAAGGTGGACAAAGGCATACCTCTGCTTCGGAAAGCGGCCGAGAGCTACCGCCTGCAGGCTGATGCCGAACGTATCAATGTGGCTAACACGGCTCTTCTCGAGGTATATGCGCAATACGGCATGTGCGGCGAGCTTCAGTCGCTTGTGCCCCAATATATAGAGGATGCCGAGCGCATGGTGGAGGAGGAGCAGTCGTCGGCGCTGATTAGCGCCATGGTGAGGTATGATATGAAATCGACCGAGGACCGCAATCGCATCCTCATGCTACAGCTTGAAATCGAGCAGGAAAAGAAACTTATAATCTACGGCATCGCTTTTGTGGTGATACTGGTGCTGCTATGCTGTGCGGTCATATTCTGGCAGCGCAACCGTCTGTTGAACCAGAACAGGCTGTTGCAGCAAAAAGAGCTTGAAGGTCTCGGTGAATCCAATTACATGCTCAACAAGCGCGTCGACATGCTTGAGAAAGACCTTACCGCCGGAATGAACTCCAACAGCTCGATTCTTTCGGATCCGCAGCTTATTACGGGTAAGGAGGAGGGTCGGTTCCGACGGGCATTCAATGTGTTGTTCCCCAACTTCATACCTTTGCTCAAGCAGGATTATCCGCGGCTCACACCCAACGACGAATTGCTCTGCATGCTGCTTTACCTGAAGCATACCACCGAGGAAATATCGATATATCTGGGAATATCCAAGGCAAGCGTCAACTCGGCGCGCTACCGTCTGCGCACTAAATTCATGCTTCCGAAAGATATTGAGCTTGACACCTTCATTGCCGAGCGAAGTGTGTGACAGGCCGGTTTTACGGCCGCACGCATTATGTTTTTCAATTTGTTTTTGAAAAAAACGCTTAAGGTGTTGCATAAGAAAAATAAAACTATTACCTTTGCGGAGTGAAAATGCGATGAAAGCCTCCGGCGAGCGTTGGCAATGTATCGCGTGATTGCAACAAGCTTCAGTAGCTCAGTTGGTTAGAGCACCTGACTGTTAATCAGGGGGTCGTTGGTTCAAGCCCATCCTGAAGCGCAAAAGGAGAAAGAGATGTCGATACCGGCATCTCTTTTTTGTTTGCTCCGGCAGTGGGGCGGGGGTGCTGCAATAAGATGCTTCCGCAGCGTGTGGACGGTAAACCAATCGGGGTAGAAATGCATTGTTTAAGTAGAGCGGATGCGTGACTGAGCGGATGCGATTGACGTTGCGGAGGGACGTAACTGACAGCGCAAGGGATGGGGTGGCGCGTATCCGGCGCGAGAGGGATAAAAAAGAGTCGGAAATATGCATGATATTGCACCGATTTTGTTAATTTTGCACTTAAATCTATCTGTATGATTGAACGGATTATAATCATCGACAGTGTTGACCCCGTCAGCTTCTATGGAGTGAACAACTGCAATATGCAGTTGATTAAGAACTTGTTCCCCAAGCTCAGGCTTGCGGCGCGCGGTTCGGTAATCAAAGTGATAGGCGACGACAAGGAGACCTCGGAGTTTGAAAAGAAAATCAAGGAGCTTGAGGCTTATTGCGTCAAATTCAACAAACTGCCCGAGGATGTCATTCTCGACATCGTCAAGGGGGAGGCGCCAAAGGACCTGAAAATGGACGATGTCATCATCTACGGCATCAACGGCAAGCCTATCAGCGGCCGTACGCCCAACCAGCAGCGTCTTGTCGAGACATTCGTGAAAAACGACCTCACATTCGCCCTCGGCCCGGCAGGTACGGGCAAGACCTACGTGGCGATTGCGCTCGCCGTAAGGGCGCTGAAAAACCGCGAGGTACGCAAAATCATACTTTCGCGTCCGGCCGTCGAGGCGGGCGAGAAGCTCGGCTTCCTTCCCGGCGACATGAAGGACAAGATTGACCCCTACCTGCAGCCGCTCTACGACGCGCTCGAGGATATGGTGCCTGCCGTGAAGCTCAAGGAGTACATGGAGACGAAGGTGATACAGATAGCCCCGCTGGCGTTTATGCGCGGCCGCACGCTCAACGACGCCGTCATCGTGCTCGACGAGGCACAGAATACCACCACCCACCAGATAAAGATGTTCCTGACGCGTCTGGGCATGAACGCCAAGATGATAATAACGGGCGATACGTCGCAGATCGACCTGCCGCGTTCCACTCAGTCGGGACTCGTGCAGGCTCTCCGCATACTCGACGGAGTGGAGGGTATAGGCAAGGTGGAGTTCGGCAAGAAAGATATAGTGCGCCACCACCTTGTGCAGCGCATTGTCGAGGCCTACGAGCAGTACGACAAGACGCACAAGGAGGAGAAACCGGCTCCTGCTGGCGACACCGCATCGTCGCCCGGCGAATGACACTGCAATGACAAATCATTAACACATAATATACTTGACTTTTATGGATAAGACACTTCTGACCACCGACTTCCGTTTTCCCGGACAAACTGCCGTGTATCATGGCAAAGTACGCGATGTCTACACCATCGACGACAACATCATGGTTATGATTGCCACCGACCGCATATCTGCCTTCGATGTCATCCTGCCCAAGGGAATACCTTACAAGGGTCAGGTGCTCAATCAGATTGCCGAGACATTCCTCGACGCTACCGCCGACATCGTGCCCAACTGGAAGCTCGCGTCGCCCGACCCGATGGTCACCGTGGGCTACAAGTGCGAGGGATTCCGCGTGGAGATGATAATCCGCGGCTACCTTACCGGTTCGGCATGGCGTGAATATCAGGCCGGATGCCGTGAACTGTGCGGAGTGAAACTGCCCGACGGCATGCGCGAGAACGAACGTTTCCCCGAGCCTATCATCACCCCGACCACCAAGGCCGACGAGGGTCACGACGAGAACATATCGCGCGAGGAAATCATTGCGCAGGGTATCGTGTCGAAGGAGGACTATGAGGTGATGGAGCGCTACACACGCGCACTCTTCGCCCGCGGCACCGAGATGGCCGCCGCCAAAGGTCTGATACTCGTTGATACCAAATATGAGTTCGGCAAACGTGACGGCAAGGTGATACTTATCGACGAAATCCATACTCCCGACTCGTCGCGCTACTTCTACGCCGACGGCTATCAGGAACGTTTCGAGAAGGGCGAACCGCAGCGCCAGCTCTCCAAGGAGTTCGTGCGCCAGTGGCTTATCGACCACGGTTTCATGGGCAAGGCCGGCCAGCAGGTGCCCGAGATGACCGACGAGTTCATCGCTTCGGTGACCGACCGTTACATCGAGCTCTACGAGCATATCACGGGCAAGCAGTTCGTGCGCACTCCCGAAGAGCATCTTACCGAGCGCATCGAGCGCAACGTGCTTGACTGTCTCGCCAATCTCCAACTGTAAGGACAATGTTCTGATGGGCGACGCAGCCGAACGCATCAATCCATACGCCGGCGACAGCCGCGACAAGACACAACAGGTCGAAGCGATGTTTGACTCCATCGCTCCGGCCTATGACTTTATGAACTCGGCCATGAGTTTCGGGCTTCACCGCCGCTGGCTCCGCAAAGCTATCGGAGAGGTGGAGGCCGGCTCGCCAGCCGGGATACTCGACGTGGCCACAGGTACGGCCGATGTGGCGATAGCGCTCGCCCGCCGGCTCCCCTCGGCCCGCATCACGGGCATCGACCTTTCGGAAGGGATGCTCGCCGTAGGTCGCCGCAAGGTGGCGAAAGCAGGGCTGGAGCAGCGTATCGCGCTGCAGCAGGCCGACTGCCTCCATATGCCGTTTGCCGATGAATCGTTTGACTGCATCACAGTGGCGTATGGCGTTCGTAATTTCGAGCATCTGCTTGACGGTTATCGCGAGATGGCACGTGTGCTCCGCAAGGGTGGACGCCTTGTGGTAATCGAGCTGTCGACGCCTCCGTCGGCACTGGTCCGTCCGTTCTATAAATTCTATACACGGTGCGTCATACCGGTAGCGGGGCGTATCGTGTCGAAAGATGTGCGCGCCTACAGCTATCTGCCCGAATCGATTGCCGCCGTGGCACAGGGGGAGGCGATGACGACTCTTATGGAGGAGGCCGGACTGAGCGACACGTCATTCCGCCGCATGACATTCGGAGTCTGCACCATATATACCGGTTATAAACGTTGAAAGGCAGTGCCTATAAATTGACGGTAGCGTGATGTAGGGCTGCTCCCCGGAGCAGCCGATAGATCATTTGCTTGGCGGCTGCGCCGGGGTGCAGCCCTACAATATGGCGTGTCATACTTGAATTTCTTCTGAAAAAGGGTGACGCGGCCATAGGCTGTCACCCTCTTTGTTGTCATGTCAGGCTGCGCGTCGCTTCCAACAGCGCCTTACGGGATTTCCATCCCCACCTGATAGAGTATAGTATTAGGTTATTTGCAAGTATAACGCATTAGATTGTTCCGAAGTTGACTAAAAATCGTCAAATATTCATAATAGGGTGCTATTCTACCGAAAATATGCCTATATTTACAATACCAATTGAAAACAGACCGAAAAATCGATAGAATGATTACACAGTACAAATATATGACGGCCGATGAGGCGGTCAAACTGATTAAAAGCGGAGACCATGTGTTCGTGCAGGGGAGCTGTTCCATACCCGAGGCACTGGTGGCTGCGTTGGCTAAAAGGGGCAAAGAGCTCCGGGATGTCATTCTCTACAATGCTTTTGCGCTGGCAAGGAGGGTGTCGCCGCTGTGCAATCCCGAGCTGAAGGACGCGTTTCATATAGACTCGTTTTTTGTGTCGAACGCGGTGCGCGGCTGGGTCAACGAGGGGTATGCCACTACTACCCCGAGGTTTTTCGGCCAGGTGCCTATTCTGTTTCGCGACGGCACGATAAAACTGGATGTGGCGCTGATAAACTGCTCGATGCCCGACGAATACGGCAATGTGTCGCTCGGCGTGTCGGCCGACCTTACGCCGTCGGCCATCGAATGTGCCAAGATAATTATCGCGCAGATAAACCCGATGATGCCGTTTACGTATGGCGACTCGGTGATACATATATCGAGAATCGACGCTCTCGTCAAGGTTGACGACCCGCTTGCCGAGACCCCCGACGTGGAGCCTACGGAGGCAGAGATGTCGATCGGCCGTTATGTGGCCGAGCATATCCAGGATGGCTCGACGCTTCAGGTCGGGGTCGGCTCCGTGCCCAATGCCGTGCTCCATTCGCTGAGTTCACACCGCCATTTAGGCATTCATACCGAAGCGCTTACCAACGGTATGGTCGATTTGATAGAAAGCGGTGTGGTCGACAACTCCTGCAAGACCATAGAGCCTGGAGTGTCGGTGGCGTCGCTTGCGCTCGGCACCCGGCGTCTGTATGACTTCATGAACTATAACCGTGCGTTTCTTTTCCGCGACATATCGTGGGTCAACGACCCGTTTATCATCGCGCAGAACAGAAATGCCGTGGCAATAAATTCTTGTCTGGAGATTGACCTGTCGGGTCAGGTGTGCGCCGACTCCATCGGCACGCGCATCTATTCGGGCGTGGGCGGACAGCATGATTTCATCTACGGCACGTCGCGAAGCCCCGGCGGACAGTCGTTCATAGCCATGCTCTCGACCACCTCGAAGGGTATGAGCAAAATCAAACCGATACTGACTCCCGGAGCCGGTGTGGTGACCACACGTTTCCAGACCAACTGGGTTGTTACGGAGTACGGCGCCGTCAACCTGCGCGGCCGCAATATGGTGGACCGCGCCCGCCTGCTCATCTCGATTGCCGCACCACAGTTCCGCGAGGAACTTGACCGCGAAGCCTACAAAATGCTCGGCTACGCCTACCGGCAATGGCGCTAATTCAATTAGTAATGAGTAATTAGACGCGGGAAATCATTTATTTATATGACAGATAATCAGCAACAAAAAATATCCATACGCTTCTTTAACGATAAGGAGGTGCGAGCGGCGTGGGATTATGAAGGAAATAGATGGCTATTTTCTGTTGTTGATGTCATAGGAATTCTTACAGAAAGTAAAAATCCGCGCAATTATTGGAAGGTGATGAAACACCGGCTCAATAAGAGCGGGAGTGAGTTGGTTACTGCATGTAACCAACTGAAACTTGTAGCACCCGATGGTAAACGTTATTTAACGGATTGCCTGCCCCAGGATCAAATACTCGGACTTGTTGAAAAAACGTCAGGTAAACATGCCATTGCTTTTGCCCGATGGTTGATTACCGGTGAAAATCAGATTGACAGCAGAAGTAGAGACAAGGCTTATCAGCTTTGGGATAGTTCCTTGCTGCAAGGAATTGAAGTAGGGACAGCACGGGGATTGCAGCAGATACATGCTTATCTTTTTGGCGGACTTTATGATTTTGCAGGGCAAATTCGTCAAAAGAATATTTCAAAAGGCGGATTTCAGTTCGCCGTATCACATTTTCTTGGTCAGACATTATCACAAATAGAGCAGATGCCCGAATCTACACTTGAGGAGATTGTTGACAAGTATGTTGAAATGAATATAGCTCATCCTTTCATGGAAGGGAACGGGCGTAGTACCAGAATTTGGCTTGATTTGATTTTAAAGCGGTCATTAAAATGTTGCGTCGACTGGAGCAAAATTGATAAGACTGAATATATGGAAGCAATGCGTCTGAGTCCTGTAAATTCCACAAAACTTAAAATGTTGATAGCCCGGGCATTGACCGATCGAATTGACGATAGGGAAATGTTTATGAAGGGAATAGATTATTCGTATTATTATGAACAGGACGATTGATGATAAATTATTATAAGTAAACTAACCTAACATATCCTAACATAAAATTTTTTAATGATGAAGTGTAAAATTTTTGCTATTTTGGGCGCGATGACTGTGTTGTCGGCTTCGGGACAGGTGTATAAGGACCCGACGGCAACGCCGCAGCAACGGGCGGAGAGTATCGTGGCCGAGATGACGTTGCAGGAAAAGGTTTCGCTAATGCAGCATCAGTCGCCTGCTATCGGGCGGCTTGGCATCAAGCAGTACAACTGGTGGAACGAGGCGCTTCACGGCGTGGGACGCGCCGGCAGGGCGACGGTGTTCCCGCAGCCTATCGGCATGGCGGCTTCGTTTGACGACGAACTGCTTTATGATGTGTTTACCGCTATTTCCGACGAGGCCCGTGCCAAAAACACGCTGGCTAAAAAGGCCGGTCCGCTCAACATCTATCAGGGGCTGACGTTCTGGACTCCCAATATCAACATTTACCGCGACCCGCGCTGGGGTCGCGGACACGAGACATACGGTGAGGATCCGTATCTGACGTCGCGCATGGGACTGAGCGTGGTGCGCGGACTGCAGGGCGACTCTTTCGAGGGTGGCAATTTCCGCGGCGACAAGGCGCTCAACCACTATAAACTGATGGCGTGCGCCAAGCATTATGCGGTGCATAGCGGTCCGGAGTGGTGCCGCCACTCGTTCAATGCCAAGAACATACCGGCCCGCGACTTGTGGGAGACGTATCTGCCGGCGTTCAAGTCGCTGGTGGAGGATGGCGATGTGAAGCAGGTGATGTGTGCCTACAACCGCTATGAGGATGAACCTTGCTGCGGCAGCAACCAGCTGTTGCAGACAATATTGCGCGACGAGTGGGGATTTGACGGCGTGGTGGTGTCGGATTGCGGCGCCATCGGCGATTTCTATAACGGAGGCTGCCATCAGACCGAACCGGACGAAAGCCATGCGTCGGCCGCTGCCGTGCGTGCCGGCACAGACCTGGAGTGCGGCGGAGTGTATGGCCGGCTTGTCGACGCTGTCGGCAAAGGTATCATAGATGAAAAGGAGATCGACAAGTCGGCGATACGCGTGATGAAGATGCGCTATCAGCTTGGCGAAATGGATGATGACGCGCTTGTGGCGTGGACTAACATTCCCGCCGATGTCATCGACTCCGATGCCCACAAGGCGCTTGCCGACCGCATGGCCCACGAGTCGATAGTGCTGCTCAAGAACGACGGCACATTGCCTCTTGCCAAGGATTTGAAAATAGGACTTATAGGCCCGAACGCCAACGATTCCATCATGCAGTGGGGCAACTACAACGGTTTCCCATCGGCCACATCGACGCTCTACTCGGCTATGAGCAAGCGCGTTCCGGCCGACCGGCTCACGTATATTCCGGGTGTTGACCATGCATCGGACAAAGTGATAGATAGTTTCTTCAATCAGACGCAGGCCTCCAACGGTAAGCCCGGTTTCGACGCCCGCTACTGGAACACCAACGACAAGGGGCGTGAGCCCGACGTGACCTGCATCTATTCCAACCCGCTGAAGTTCTCGTCGTCGGGAGCTACGGTGTGGGCGCCCGGGGTGCCTCTTGGCGGATTTGCAGTGGAGTTCACTACCAAGTTTGTGCCTGAGGAGTCGGGAGAGATAGCTTTCAGCGCGCAGTCGATAGGCTGGCTCTGGATCGAAATCAACGGCCAGGGTATTTTCTGGGGTGTCAACATGAAGAGCTCGGAGGCGTGCAAATATGAGGTCGAGGCCGGCAAGACCTACAACATCAAGATTGCTTATACATGCACCGAGACTGCGGGCGACGCGCTGTCGATTGACTTCGGCCGACAGAAAACACTCGATATCGACTCGGTGGTCGATCAGTTCGCCAATGTCGACGTGGTACTCTTCGCGGGCGGACTTTCGCCGCAGCTCGAAGGTGAGGAGACGCCCATCAGAGTCGAGGGCTTCCGTGGCGGCGACCGTGAGATTATCGAGCTTCCCGCATCGCAGCGACGCATACTTGCCGCACTTCGCGATGCCGGCAAGAAGGTGGTCTATGTCAACTATTCAGGCTCGGCTGTTGCCATCACCGACGAGGCGGCACCCTCTGCCGCCGCACTGCAGGTGTGGTATCCCGGTCAGGCCGGCGGCGAAGCTATCGCCGATGTGCTTTTCGGTGACTATAATCCGTCGGGCAAGCTGCCAATCACATTCTACACATCGACCGACGAGCTTCCCGACTTCCTTGACTACAGTATGAAGAACCGTACGTACCGTTACTACAAGGGTACACCGCTCTATCATTTCGGTCACGGTCTGAGCTATACCGACTTCAAGACGGGCAAGGCTAAGGTCAAGAACAAAAAGCGCGAGGGCGCCGTTCTTACGGTGCCGGTGACCAACAAGGGCAAGATGGCGGGAACGGAGACCGTGCAGGTGTATGTGAGCCGTCCGGCCGATGTCGATGGGCCGTCGATGCAGTTGCGCGACTTCGCTCGCGTTGACCTGCGCCCCGGAGAGACGAAGAAGGTGGAGTTCAAGCTCGACGAAAACGCTTTCCTCTGGTTTGACCCCGCCAACGAGGAGATGCTTCCCCTCGCCGGCGATTATGTGATATACTACGGCAACAGTTCCGACCCGGCGCAGTTGCAGTCGGTGAAGTTCACGTACAAGCCGTAATATATGCGGTTTTGACGAAGAAATGTATTATATTGTAGGGACGGTGTTGCAAAACTTACTAAATATTATAAATAAGACCTGTCATTATGTAGGGCTGCACCCTGGTGCAGCCGCCAAACAGCTGATATTCAACCTTCATTATCGGCTGCTCCGGGGAGCAGCCCTACATCATGTAGCCGTCAATAGTAGTTCTGCAACACCCTCCGCATTAAAGTGTTGGTATTTAGCGTATTGCGCCATGCGGATGCGGACGCTATGTATCGCGTCCCTACAATTTGTTTGTTTTTGTGAGTTAAATAAATGATATGCAGATACTTATAGGATGCGCGAAGAAGATGCGGGTTGCGCCGCAGCCCTGCGGTGGCGTTTTAGCCACAGTGCCTCATTTCATTGGCAATGCCGGGATGATAGCCGGGCAGATGGCGGTGTATGATACCGGGGAGTTGCAGGATATACTTGGTGTAGGCAAGAAGATTGCGGCTGAGAACAGGCTGCGCTATCAGGCGTGGCACGATGAAGCTACGCTTACTCCTGCGGTAATGGCCTATGACGGAATGGTGTTCAACAAGCTGTCGCCGCAGACTTTTTCTGCCTCCGACATGCAATATGCGTCGGAGCATCTTTTCATTGCGTCGTTTCTGTACGGTCTGCTGCGTCCGGCCGACCTTATCAATCCGTATCGGCTTGAGGGGAAGGTATCGCTTCCTGTGACATCGCATGCCACGCTGTTCGACTATTGGAAACCGGTGCTTACCGACTGGTTTATCGATAAGGTCAAGGCCGACGACGGAGTGCTTGTCAATCTGGCGAGCAATGAATTCCGCAATATGTTTGACTGGAAGCGTGTGGAAAAAGAGCTTACAGTCATCTCGCCCGATTTCAAGGTCGAAGAGGGTGGCCGCCTTAAAAATGTCACAATCTATGCCAAGATGTGCCGCGGCGCGATGACGCGCTATATCATCGAAAACCGCATTGCCGCGCCGGAACTCCTCGCCGGATTTTCATTCGACGGTTTCCATCATGCGGGCGGCTATGATTTCGTAATGTAGCAAAAGCCCGGTCGCGATATATTGCTATCGCGTGACTAACCTGAACGGATATTACGTCATTGTTCTACGCGTAAATTACGCGTAAATTACGCGTAAATATTTTAAGTTTCAAGTTCCGAAAGTCCCATTTGGGTTATTCAGAACCTCCAATTGTAGAGACGCACGGTTAAAATTCAAATAAGGAATATAGTTCGCCAAAGGAGGGCTGAAAGCCCTATGGTGTCACTATCCCCGTCCGACGCGTAGCGGAGGGCGGGGTGGCGGTGGCCTCTAATAAAAGGAGCCCACGGAGAGGGCGACTGTGTAATGCAAAATATATCGTGGAGCATCACACACTCGCCCTCTCCGTGGGCTTGCACATTGTAATCCTTTCGCCCCGCCCTCCGCTACGCGTCGGACGGGGATAGTGACACCATCGGGCTTTCAGCCCTCCGCTATTTGAACCGCATTGCACGGTTCGTGCGTCCCTACTTTGTTAATGGCGGGGGGCGGGGTGTTATTTTTTCTTTAATGTGATGTAGACGGCAGGGATGGCACCGCTCTTGTCGACGGTTACTTCAGCGATGTTTTCGGGTGTTATTCTTTCAAAGTCGGCAGTGGTGATTTTTTTACCGTCGATGTAAAATTCGGCGTTGGGTTCGGCCGGTTCGTTAAGGCGTACTTCCTGGCCGGTGCTGTTGCCGCTGGTGATGGAGATTTTGGTTGTTGAGGCCGGTTCTGTTCCGTTTTTGAAGAGGAGGAAAGTCACTTTCTTGCCGTTGGCTTCGAGGGTGAGGGCGGTGTCATCGTCAAATTCGGTCATGAACGGGAATGTGACTGTGATGGTGGCGTTGCCGTCGGTCATTTGGCAATTCATGCCGTTGGCGTTGTACACTTTACTTCCGTTGGTGAGGACGGCGCTGTTGACTGTCAGTGATTTGCCCGGAATGGTGCCTGTCACTTCAATGGTGGTCTTGCCGTCGTTGTTGTTGATGGATTTGAATTTGAATTTTTCGGCGGATATTTCCTCGTTTGCCGGAAGATTGTTACCTTTGTTACCGGTGACTTCGCTTGTCTCGATTGTGGAGATGGCGGCTCTGACTTGCGGCACTGAGGCTGCGAGCAGGGCGACGGCAGCGGCGGGTGCCAGCACGAGTGCCTTGAAACGGGTCCGTGCGCCTGATTTCGATTTGTACATCATGGTGATACGTTTTTTAAGTTTACTATGATTGAGGCTGTTGGCGAGACACGGGAATTTCGCGCCGACAGCCTTTCTTATCAGAAGAAGCTGGTATTCCTTGGGGTTGTACCGACGGTCGATGACGGCCATGTCGGCCTGATATTCATGTACGAGCATCAGCTGACTGCGCATGAGCCACGCGGCGGGGTTGAACCAGTTGATTATCGTCACGGCCTGGGCCACGAGGAGGTCAATCCAGTGGCGGCATGTGATATGTCGAAGTTCGTGCACGGTGATGGCGTCGGGACATGTTGCATGGTCGTCGCGGCTCATCACCATATAGTGCATCCAGCTGAAAGGAGCCATGCCGCTGTTGCCGGTAAGTACGAGAGTGTAGCCTTTCTTGCGGATTCTCTCACCTTTGGATATGACTCGGATGATGCGTGCCCATGTCATGAGGGTGCGCAGGGAGGTAATTGCCATGCCTGCGATAAAAATCCATATCAGTGCCCGGCCCCATGCCGGAGCGGCGAGTGGAAGGACTTCGACGGTAGCCTCGATAGCGCCTTCTACCGCCGGTGCGGCTGATGCCGTGGAGGGGAGGAGGGAACGCAGGAGACCGATTAATGGAAGCGAGAGAAACGACAGCGCGTAGATGGAGAGAAGTACACCTCGGTTCCATGAGTGACGGTTGTCACCAGCCATGAAAAGACGGTAGGCGGCGAACATGGCGAGCAGAAGCATGCCGCTCACGATTGAGTATGACAGGAATGCGCCCATAAGTTACAGTTGTTTTATTTTTTTGATTTCTGTTCGACGAGGTCGAGGAGTTCACGCAACTCGTCGGCGGTGATTTTTTCTTCGGCCACGAGGGTGGATACGGCACCGTAGTAGCTCCCCTTGAAATAGCTTTTGATGATGCGGCCGAGGCTGCGGCTGCGGAATGTCTCCATTTTGGCTACGGGATAGTACTGGAATGAGCCTGATATTTCATTGTGTGCAACGAAGCCTTTGGCTTCGAGGCGCCGGATAACGGTCGATACGGTGTTGAAATGAGGCTTTGGCTCGGGGTATAGTTCGAGCAGGCTGCTAACGAACATGGGGCCGTGCTCCCACAGCAGGCGCATGAGTTCTTCCTCTTTGTCGGTCAGCTGGTCTTTCGGTGTCGGTTTTCGCATAACTATTTAATTAGGTACACGGCAAAGATAACCACAATTTCCGAAGTTGAAATCGATTTTCAGGAGTTTAACCTTCATTAACTAATAAAATAGTTTATGCGTGAGGGTGCAGTATAATGAGTCAGGGGGTGTATCACACACTCGCCCTCTCCGTGGGCTCGCACAACGTAATCGCTTTTGCCCCGCCCTCCGCTACGCGTCGAACGGGGATAGTGACACCACCGAGCCTTCGGCTCTCCGTCGGTGGACTAAGAGAGTGTTTGAATAGCGACCTAATGCTGTTTACTTCTTAAGGAGCATAGTGTGGGGTGGGTGTTGCAAAACTCAAAATATACCGACGAAATTGTAGGAACGCGATTCAATGCTGTTTACTTAAAGCATCAATATCGGCGCGTATCCGGCAGGATACCGATTTAGCAGTAACCGGGTACACCGAAGCATCGCGAAGGTGTGCCCGGTAGGCAGATATACGGTGACGGCACCCGAAGGCCGCCGAAATCTAGGACCTGTGCAAGCAAAAAGTGTTAAAATTTCAACTCAAATTGATTTTTCAATTTAACATTATATTGTTAAACTTTTGGGGAATAAGCGACGTTGAATTAGAACCCCACAAACGACAGCAATGCTTTATGCCGTTGTTCATGAGTCTGATGAGCTTGTCTTGTCGGACTTTTTTTCACCCCACAAACTCAAGCTCAGCATTATCCGTTATTCAAGACCTGTATCTGTCCGTGTTCACATATGAAGACTGTCTTTTGAGTGATTTTATGATTTAGAATGACGCACCGCATTACCTGCCTGGTGTGATGCGGTGCGTCAGTTGTGATGCCGGGAATTTGGCTTTATTTCTTATCTTTTTTGCCGGCGTGTTGGAACAGGCGGTTCATCATGCGGCGCTCGATGCGGTAGACGCGTTCGATCTGTTTGGGTGTGAGGAATGTGCGGTATTCTGCGTAATATTTTTTACGGATGTCGAGGAGTTTCTGGCTGTGGTCGAAGCGTGCCTGAAGGAGGCTGTCGGTCTGTTCTTCGGTAAGCCGGCCTTTGCGGCGGAAATTGTCGGGACGCTTGGTAGACCAGGTTTCTTTCTGGCAGGCCATGTAGGTGGTGAGGAATTTTTCGCTTAATTCGGGTGAGAGACTGAGTTTTTCGGCGATGTGCTTTGCCTGTTTTTCGGCAAGCTGTTCGCGGCGGATGCGTCGCTGAGAGCCTTTGTCGTTTTGTGCGTCGGCAGTGGGGGTGAATGCGAGAAGTGCAGTCACGAGGAGCATGAGTCGGAATAAGTTTTTCATTTTTGTATGGTTGTTATTGGTTGATGAATATGTCGTCCTGATAGGTGTCGAGCAGGCAGGTACGGTCGGCTTCGGAGAGGTCGTCGAATGCCTGCGCTATTTCGGCGTAGTCGGTGGCGGGGTTGAATGCGGCGGGTCGGACTGTAAGCAGCAGAATTGCTATTGCGGCTGCGGCACCGAGGGGGAGAAGGAGCATTTTTACCCTGTGGCGGATTGTGCGGCGGCGATGACCGGCGATAATCCTGTTTTCAAAATCGTCGAAAAAGGAGTCGGGGACGCGGTAGGGCATCTGACGGCCTATTTTGTCTAAGCTGTTATTGTCCATATTTCAGTCGTGAGAGTTGAGGTGACGGATTATTTTTTCTTTTGCGGCGTGGTAGTTGGCTTTTACGGCCGCGGTGGTGGAGTCGGTGATCTGCGCGATTGTGTCGTAGTCGAAATCGTTGTAGTACCGCAGATTGAATGCAAGCTGCTGGCGCGGGGGCAATGAGAGGATTGCCTGCTGGAGCCGGACAGCCTCGAGGTTGGAATAGTCGAAGTATTCGTCGGCAAGGAAGCTGTCGGCAGCCGTGGAGTCGTCGAGAGGGAGATGCGGAGCCTTGGTCTTTTCGCGCTGACGGAGGGCTTCGTTGGTGGCGATGCGGAAAATCCATGCGGCGAGCGGCATGTCGCGGTTGAATTTGCCGATGTTGCGGAACACGCGCAGGAATGTTTCCTGCATGGCGTCTTCGGTGTCGTGGTGCAGTACGGTGATGCGCCGTATGTGCCAGTAGACCGGTTCGCGGTAGCAGCGCACGAGCATGCGGAATCCCGTCTCGGAGTCGCGACGGATGGTGTCGAGTATGGTGTTGTCGTTGGAGGCAGGCATGCTGTGGGTGCAATATTATGTGAGAAATCGGTCGGCAGGCCGTCGTTTGCGTCGGTCTACACCAATAATACCCTCCAAAAGTGAAAAAGTCAAATCACAGGTGCAAATTTTTATGTGCCGTAAGTAGTTATTGCAATGCACTGCAATTTCGGATTGCAGCATTTTCGCGGTAGTCTTGGATTTTTAGAAAAGAAATAAGCCAAATCACTGATTAGCGATTTGGCTTATTTGGTGACCCCGGAGAGATTTACCCGAAACGGGGTCAACTATATTGTCTGTCAAGACTTTAGATTTCTTGAAAATCATGGATGTTCCCTTTTTGCACACCCGGACATTTCAATGTTCTTCGTATATCTACAACGCAAAAGTAGCTATAATAGTCTGATTTCAGGCCGTTTTCAGTGTTAAAAATTCCTTTTAATAACCGCTATTGAATATCCTTGACAAATACCCAGTGCCCGGTTTTGGGATGACCAAGCCACGCAATATTCCACTCTTTAAGTCGTCGTTTGATGGTGCTTTCCGAACATCCGGCTATACTTGCCAACTCGGAACGGCTGATTTCATTGTTTTCTTTGATAGCTTTGATGATGGCTGTCTTTTGAGGGTCAAGTTCTTCGTTTAGAGGGTCAGGCTGACCCTCTAAATTGGTTTGAGGGTCATTTTGCTGGTCAACTTGGATTCTTTGCGGGTCATTTTGAACGTCATTTTCGTTATCATGACGCTCGTAATACAGGGCTTTGCCTTTCAATGTCAATCCGTATCTTTGGTTCGGAGCATTCGGGCTGTCGGGATTTTCAAGAGCTACCAGTCCACAATTCATAGCCGGCCTAATATAATTTCTTATAAAGGAACTCTTTGAGGATAAACCAATTATTTCACATAACATGTTCGCTGTAAACCAATCTTCTCCAATAGATTGAATGGGAATTCTGATTGACTTACTTATAGGCATATTGTTCAATAATATTGAGCTGTGTCCTACTGTGTCTGTACTGTGTTCTACTGTGTCCTTACTTACTCCAACTGTATCCTTGTCTGTATCCTTGGGGCGTGCAAAAATGATTTTGACAATAGTACCATTCTGATAAAACGTAGGAGCCGGCAATCCAACACGTTCACATTCCCTTGCCATCATTGACAGACCGCGACCCCAATGTTCAATGAGGCCGCCGAGATACATGATATTGGCTATGACAGGATTCGGAGATTGGGAGATGGTTTTGCGATATTATTCCATTTTATGTATCAACGTGTTTGAAGATTTACTTGTTATTCCCAGTCATCATTTAGCAGGAAATCAAATAAGCCTGTGAAATATATACCGTTATTATCGGTATAAGGCATTATCTCATCTCCTACCACAACAATCTTCTTGAATGAATCGGAAATCTTCAGCAATGAAGCAAGTTCCTGCTCACGTTTTTCTTCGGTGGGAATTGAATATGCCGACTGGATATAATACCGTTGACTACCCTTGTTGGCGACGAAGTCTATTTCACGTTGAGAGTATGAGGTTTTACCATCTTTCATCTCACGGGATTCCACAATTCCGACATCTACAAGGTAACCAAGTACGCGAAGATGGTTATATAATACATTTTCCATGATATGCGTAGGTTCCTGTTGTCTGAAGTTTAACCGCGCGTTTCGCAAGCCAACATCTATGCAGTAATATTTTTTATTGGTCTCATAGTAGCGTCGTCCTTTGACATCATATCTTTCGGCACTTTCAAACAGGAAAGAATTTTCAAGATAGTCGATATAAGACGCTACTGTCTTTGAGTCTATTTTCATCTTTTGCACGGATTCAAGTGTGTTGGAAATCCGTGATGGATTGGTAAGTGATCCAATTGCGCTACATAATGAAGTTGCCAGACGAGACAGAGCAAGTTCGTTTTTCACTTTGTTACGCTCTATAACATCGTCAATATAAGTCTTATCCCATAAAGACTGGAGATAGTTTATTTTTTGCTCGTTATCCTGATAGTGGATAAGCCGGGGCATCCCGCCGAATGTGGAATATATTTTCCAAGCCTCGCGCACATCTCCACCCATAGCTATAGTGAACTCCCTGAATGACAACGGAAATACCCTTATCTCATCGCCTCGACCACGGAATATGGTGCGTATGTCTTTGGACAAGAAACGAGAGTTACTGCCCGTTACATATACATCAATATTTTCGTGACTGTTCAAGCCGTTCACAAGTCGCTCAAAATTATCCAGTTCCTGAATTTCGTCAAGAAAAACATAATAGTTATCCTCATCATTATTTATAAGAGAATAGATATGCTCCTTGACGGCTTTTGGATCAAGAATATCAAAATCATATTTGTCATCATCCTTGTCAAAATCCAATGTGATGATATTTTCGGCTGCTACCCCCTGTTGCAACAGGTAATCTTTATAGATAGGGTTTAATAGCCACGATTTACCGCACCTGCGCGGGCCGGTAATAATTTTGACTTCTCCGTTATCACGTCTTATAATCAGCTTGTTAAGATATGAGTTCCGTTGTATGTAACTTGTCTTGCTCATTATTCATTCCGAATTTACTGCAAATTTACAGTATTTTCGGAATACAAACAAGCGTATAATCAGATTAGGAGAACAAAAATCTCAATAGGGAAGCACTGCGAAAACTGCGAGAGGCGTGTCGGCTCACGGTGTTGTCGTCGGCTATGCCGTCAGAGGGTGACGGCGAAGCAGGCTTCACTGACACCCTCCGACCGCACGCCGACTATGGGAGCTGGCTGAACACCGGCTGCCTCATACGCCTTGTGAGATTGCGACAGGGATGTCGCACACACAAGACTTCTAATCGACAGCCCGTGTTCTTAACGCCTGCTCATTGATAAGGAATTTGAGCCGCCTCGCCACTCTCCGTTTGTTACGGCCCACGGCGGCAAAGAATGTTTCGGTGCCGATCCCTCCATAAATTCCGGGGTCGTCCCCGACACATACATTGCCTTATACCGGGGCTGTCATAGCGGTTTCTAATGAAAGTATAGACATTATCATCGGTGAGAGAGTATGACATACATTAGCTTCGGGCATATTTATGGACATTGCTATTATCTTACGGATAGCATTTCTTGTATGTCTGCCGTTCAGTGTCACCCACCGGGGCGTTGCCAGCTCTATGTTTATCGCGGATTATAATCGGGGTTCAAAGTCTGTTCGCTCGGAGTTGATGAACACGCCGGGACGGGGTATTCTTTTGCATTTGTCTGAAAAAATCTCCACAGCTCCCGTTGGTCGGTAGTATTTTTTCCGGCAAGTGCAGAACACCCCTTTTCTCCCGTCGTGAAAGTGTGTCAACGAGCGAACAAACTTCAAACAGCGATTATACGCATTAAAAAAAATATCGCCTTATGACACTGAACGACAGACATATCAACAAAACGAGCTTCACTCCTTCTCCAGCTCATACCGCATTAAAAAAGGCGGCAAGAGTGATAGGGATTATGGCGGGTCTGATTGTCGGAGTGCTTCTTTGGGCGATACTGAAACCAATTTGCCGAGGTGTTGGGTGGATAATCTCAATCCTAACGGCAGCAGGGATAATCTATTGGATAACGACACTCTAAAACATTTACGACTATGGCAACGAACACAATGAAAGGAACACAAGCGTTCCAAGACACAATCGCCCAATACCTTATGGCAAGGGCGGAAAACGACCCTCTCGTAGCGGTCAGGCTGGCAAATCCCTCCAAGACGATGGAGCAGTGTTGCGCCTATATCATCGGAGAGGTCAAGAAAAGCGGTTGTTGCGGTTTTACCGACGATGAAATCTTCGGTTGGGCTATGCACTTTTGGGATGAGCCGGAAATCGAGGTAAGCAATATAGCCACCAACTGCCAAGTGGTAGTAAACCATACGGTAGAACTGACCGAGGAAGAAAAGGAACAGGCACGGCAGGACGCCATAAACAAACTCCGTGACGAGGAAATGGCGAAAATGCGCAGACCCAAGACTACCGAGAAGAAAACGACCGAGAACAATCCCCAAATCGCACAACCCAGTCTTTTTGACTTTTAACACATTACGACTATGAAACCGAGAACGAAATACGAAAAAGCGGTAATGGCACAGAGTGGGCATCTTCGCCCACTCCCGACCGCCCCACGCCGTTGGGCGTTCACCAATGCAATCAACCACTATGCCTTCCGTCTGCCCAAAGGACGCACCACTTGTATGGATTGCGGACACTCGTGGATTATGTCGGAGTCAGCCGAAAAATGCACCTGCCCCAACTGCAAGGCGAAACTTAAAGTCAAGGAAACCTATGAGCGCAAATGTCGGCAGAAATCCTATTTCAACGTGATAACCACTTGTGGGGAGTATCAGATATTGCGTATGTTCCTGCTGATAGTGGAAATGCGGAAAGGTATTAAGGCATCCCCCGCCTTTCTGGAAATAGGACAGTATTGGATTGCTCCGAATGGAAAGACCTCGCTTGTGGCTATTCAGCGCACTATGGGGTGGTATCTTGACTGCTTCGCTTTCGGTTCTCCTTTTGAGATTAGAAAGGATAACGATACCTATCAGTATATCGCAGACCAGTATCTCTATCCGAAAATCAAGGTCATACCGGAACTGACACGAAACGGCTTTGACGGCAATTTCCACGACATCCGCCCCGTCAGCTATTTCTCAATGCTCCTTTCCGCACCGCAAGCCGAGACACTGCTGAAAGAAGGCAACATAAGGATGCTTAAATATATGGCAGACCACACCGCAGATGTAAAGCACTTCTGGGCATCATACATCATCGCCAAGCGACACGGATATGAAATCCCAAACCTTTCAACGTGGTATGACTATCTGCGGATGTTGGAGCGTTTCGGCAGGGATACCCATTCCCCGAAACTGATAACTCCCTCCAATCTCGTTGAAGCACACGATGAATATGTGCGGAAAGTCAACCGCCAGCGTGAAAAGGAACGTAGAGAAGCCGACCGCCTTAAAGCGATTGAGGACGATAAGAGGTTCAAGGAACTCAAAGGTCGTTTCATCGGACTTGTGTTCACTGACAACGAGATAGAAATCAAGACCCTTGACAGCGTTGACGAATACTATGCGGAAGGCAGCACACAGCATATTTGTGTAGGCAGTAGTCAATACTACCTTAAATCCGAAAGCCTTGTGTTCTCCGCACGAATTGGTGGCAAGATAGTGGCGACCATAGAGATAGACCTCAAAACTCTCAATATCATACAATGTCGTGCCGCCTGCAACAAAGTCAGTGAATATCAGGAACGTATAGAAAGGGCTATCGCAAGCCACCGAAAGGAAATCAGAGCGAGAATGACCGCCTAAATGTCTAACCCGACCTGCGTCTGCAATGGCGCAGGTCATAACCCCCAACGAATATGAACGTAACATTTGAACATCCGACTATCATCTTTGACAACAAGATTGCCGAAGTCATCATAGAGTTTGTAAACCATATTCTCTATGCCGACAGCGAGGAAACCCTGCGGCAGATAGTAGCCGACTTTGCCGACAAGTACGACCTTGACCGATACTTCGTCTATGGCTACGGCAGCCACCACCTATGGCTGAAACAAAGGAAGATAACCAACCCCGATATAACATTTGAGTATCGGATACTGATTGTAGAATACTAAAACCGAGATACTATGACAACGAGAATGACAGCCAACGGAGTAAGCACAACCACTACTCCCGGCACTGAACAGTACGAGGTGTTTTACACCGGCTACCGCCCACGGCGCAAGCATTACCAATACGACTATCGCCACACTGACGGGGAACTATTTTCCTGCGTGGCTAACACTCTAAAAGAGTGCAGACAACGCCGTGATGAGTGGCTAAATAAGAAATAATAAAAAATTTGCCAAGTCGTAATATAGCAGGTGGAGCGACCTCGTGATGAAGTCGCTCCACTGATTTTTCGCTAAAAATTTCGGCCGCCACAGGCGGCGTTGGCGCATGGTAATTGCTTGCGCAAATCAGATTATTTCTGGAACAATATCATAATTTCCATAATTCTTCTTTGGTGTAGCTGTTTGTGGAATTTACCTTTGTAGCGGCAATGGGAGGTGTATGACTTGAAGATGTCGCGGTTGCCGGATTTGAGTTTCTTCAGGACACTGCTCTTGTTGACTACGCCGGGGCCGCAGTTGTAGGCGAGGCAGGCTAACAGTATGGAATCCTTGCCATATTGCGAGTATAAGGCACAGAATTTGCGGAGATCTTTTCGCAACAGTATGTCGGCCTGTCTTTCGGTGAGCTGTACGCCACGGCGGTAAGGCTCACCCGGCTGGACTTGGTGACCGTAGCCGACATAGGGCCAGTGTTTCGGTTTGTGGAGCGTTTCAAACTTTTTGATTATCAGCACGGCACGCTCAAACAGAGGCAGCTCCATTATTGACCGGTTCTTTCTCTGCTCCGCTCCGAAAGCGCGAGGCGATGATGCGTTGGCGGCGGGCGTTGCCGCCACAAGGGTCAGCAACGCCATGAAGAATAACAATAGTTTCTTCATCGCACAACCGGTGTTACAGGGCCGACAATCGGGCCAATGATTTTGCCACCATCCTCATCGCCGCTGTCCTTGCCGTTGAACTCAAAGGTCTGCTCCCACGGGGTTGAGTTGAAATTGTCCTGTATTACCACGAGGAATTTATGGGCGTCGGCACTCTTGGCGGTATAGTTGAGCCGGAATGTTTTGCTTTCCAGAAGCACACGGTTGTTGTTGACCAGCACCGGGCCGTCAACGAGTTTGAGGGTGCCTTCGCCGTCATACTGGAAATAGCGGATGGTGTAGAGGGTGTTGGCATAGTTGCCCTTTGGCTTTATCTCGAAGCGCAGTTCTACCGTTTCGCCCTGCTTGATTTTGTCGCCGTAGGGCATGACCTCCACCGTGAACGGATAGGACTGCTGCACATCGAGGTCGTCGGAACAGGAAGTCATGGAGATTACGATTGCAAAAAGAGCAATCCAGAACCCGAAGAACCGGGCAGGAGTGAGGCGAATATCGCCGATGCGTGAAAAGAAATTTGTAGTCATAATTTGAATTTAGGTTTAGTGATTTGTTTTTGAGTGAGCGACATCAGATAGTCGTTCAGATCCTTGTGGTCGGGATAGAGCGCGGATTTGTCGCTCACCCTGTCGCCGAACTCGCGGCGCAGTCTTGCGACTGCGGCACGCCCGGCGGTGTCGTTGTCGAGGTAGCACAGTATCAGCGGATATTCCGCAAGTGCCGGAATTGCCTTGCCGACATTAGCCACGGAGTTAAGCACAACACTGTCGTTGCCGTCGTTGTATCCGAGGTGTTCAGCCGAAAGAAAGTCGATAAAGCCCTCGAACACGTTGCAGCGCGGATTGCCACCGGATATTCGCGTAATGTGCTTTGGCGGATAACTCCCCTTGAAGAAGGGGTTGCGCAGCTCGTAGCCGTGGGCGTTATTTTCAAAGCCGATGGCGTAATACCTTTTGCCGTGAAGTTCGTAGTCAACCTGCACGCAGTAGCGTTGTGCAATCTCTTTCGGTATGCCACGTTGTTCTAAATAGCGGAGCAACGCGGGCGACTCCAGACGGGATATTACCACATTCTCAAATGTCGGCTCCTCGACAAACGGCACAGGTTTGTAAGGCTCTGCCACGGGCATATTCATCCTTTCGGCGATATACCGTGCCTGCTCAACGAAATCGGTCTTGCCCGACATTACCCCTGCGAGCGTGAAGATGTCGCCGCCTTCGCCCGTACCGAAATCATACCATACACCCTTGCTTGGTCTTACATGAAACGACGGCTTACGCTCGTTGCGGTACGGGGCATAAAACCATAACCCCTTGCTGTCGCGCCAGGTCGGATCATAGCCGAGGCGGTGCAGGAAATCCACAAGGGATATTCCTTTGATAGCATCTATATCCATAAACTAAAACCGCATTTTGCGTTTGGGTTTCGGTGATTCCTGTTTCGGCAGCTCTACCTTTTCCGCCTTCGACTTCTCTAATTCTTGCATCTGCCCTGCAATAAAGCGGTTAAGCTCTGCCATATTGCATGAACCCGTCAACTCATAGGCAAGGTCATAGATTCCACCGTAGGCGCCGGACTTAGTATCACGCCATAGGTTTGTCTCGGTATTGATTACCATTGTCGGTTCACCCTTTGAGTCATAAGGAGCCTTGTAGATGCGGAGATTACCGTCTGCCGCTACGGGATGTTCCTGTCCCAGTGCCTTCATAAAGTCCGTCAGTCTGACATTCTTGATGTCAAGTTTGATTATGACAGGTTCGACGGGCCGGGAGCTTCTTTCCAGCATCTCTTTACCGATTTCATAATCATTCATGCACCTCACGATAAATGCTTTCGGATTTTTATCAAGTGCCGGATTCATCATCAGTTTGGCGAGGTCTATTATGTTTCCTTTCTCGTCGGAGTCATAATCATGCCACTGATTTGTGGTGTGATATACCACAAAATCCGGTTCCGAATCATCCCTATATGGAGGATAGTAAACATTGAAATGCTCTGTTGATTTTACCGGTTTTTCTCCGAGAGCTGACAAAAACTCCCTCAACGGGATAGTCGGGATGTCATTATCTGTGTATCTCATAGGCTATTCAATTATGAATTTGACACCGACACCATACTGCGTATGGAAATGCCCCGTTGAGTTGCCGAACATAAACCTTTCCTTCACATTGGCTGTCAGCGCGATTTTATTCGAGATATAGAAATCAGCCTGCAAGGTCAGTGCGCCGCCATATATAAATGCGTCGCCGTTGTGGAGCGTGGAGCCGTCTGATAAAACCCGCTTACCCCAGTTTACCGTTTCATATCCACCGAGAGCCGACACGCCGCCATAGAGGTGGAAAGTCTGTGAATAATCGCTTACGAGGTGGAGATTGTATCCGACTTCTCCCGTGAACTGCGCCACGGGGATGCGGCCCTTTTCAGCGTATGGTTTATATGTCTGGAGGTATTCGCTGCCGAAGATCCAAGTGTTCGCGCCGCCTTTGAACACCGAGTAATACACGCCGAATGAATATCCGCAGTCGCGGGAATTGCCTGTATAGAAACCGTCTGTCATATTTGCCTTTACCTCGACGGCCGACATACCGGGGAGGCATCGCTGGGCCATTGCCTGCCCTCCGCAGAGGGCAAGCATGGCAGCGATTATCATCATCGCTTTTCTCATAGGTTTACTGAATTGAAAGTTCATCAATAACATTGGCTCTTACAATATCCTCGTTCTCCACCACGAAGGATTGGTGTCTGCCACCCTCTTTTTCGGCAACCTCGATCACGAGCTGCTTATCGTCGGGAATAGTGAATTTTTCCAGAGCGAACACAGTGCGTTCCGATGATTTTGCGGGGACAACCACGACATAGTTCTGGGCGCGGAGAGGCTCCAAAACCTGCTCCTGCATGGCAGTACGCTTGATAACCTTCTTATCCACAATCTTGAACGATACAAAATCGACATCGAAAGGGATATTGGAGGTGTTCTTCAGCTCAGTGTGGAAATACAGCAGTCCGTTGTTGGCATAGATGGATTTCAGAAGGAACTGCACTCCGAAACGCTTGGAGCCGATATGTTTGATTTCGCGCTTGTTCAGCTTATAGATAGATTTCATAATCAGCTTGACAAGCATGGGCGATTCAGAGCCAAGACGCTCCAAGTATATCTCCTGTGCATTATTGGGACGGTTTACCGATTCGCCGTCGTGGAGAAAGTCAGTCATTTCGATATTGAGCAACAGCGGCTCTTTGGCAAATTTCACATTGAAGCTGTAATATGATCCGTCCTCGGTAATGACCGACAAGTTTGTTTCCTGCTTGAAGGACTTGAAGGCGGATTTGACACGCAGCACGTTCTTCGCACCGTCGGCAAGTCCGGCGACAAGGTTTTCATTGCCCAAATCGACATAAGTGATTTCTGCCGGAAAGATGATGTGCGTAGTCTTGTGGTAGCATACTTCCAGTGCGTGAGGGGGAATCATTCGGTCGAATCCCACTTTTCGGGTAAGACCGCTGAACTTGTCGCCGTCAGTGTAGTCGGAGCCATACACGTTTATGTCGTGTTCCGTCGCGTTGGTTGTTACCTGTTCAGTGTCAGGCGACACGTTGTTATTGGCACTATCGGCCGTCTTTTTGCCTTTTGCAAAGGCGGGTGTTGCCATGCCAATAATGGCAACGAGAGAAATAAAAAACAGTTTGAAACTCATTTGATTGTGAATTAAGTGGTAAAAAATCATATATCTTCCGGCTGGTGAAGCATCACACGGTAGCCGGCTTTGAGGTGGACTTTCACGGTTCGCAGCTTCTGGTTGAGATACTGGCTGACACCGTTTATCAGTCCTCTCCCCACATCGGAAGCAATCTGCGCCCCTGTATTGGTGGAGATGTTGATTGAGCTTCCCATCGTACTGCCCATATTGGCACCGATTTCGTGAAGCGCATCACTCTCCATAGAATTGGGAATGTTGACACCTTCCTGGCCGTCGGAGTCGTAAACCTGCAACTCCACATCGTAGATGGATCCCTCGCACTCGATAGAGGATATTTCGATTTCCAGCCTCTCGCCCTGCACTCTTGCAGAGCCGACGATTACAGTATTGCGCGGTATCAGCCGTGAGCCCACCCACATAGGTTCGGTAGTCCGTAACTTTACGCTTTCGCCGTCGGTTACACTCTGGTTATTCGCTACTACTGCGGCGATTGCGTTTTTATTGACAATTCCGGATGATCCGACCGAGGTGTTGAAACTTCTGCTTGACGAGGCACTGAGGGATGATACGACATTTCTGCTCACCTGTGCCACCGGCTGCACATTGCGCTTGCCTTTCTTATCGTCGGCAGAAGCCGGAGACTGATAGTTACCACCGTTACCCATATACTGTGCCGCCAACTGATAGGAGCGTTCCATAAGTTCCATTTCATTCGGTTGCTGCACCTGCTGTTGAGCAACGATGTTCTGCGCCTCCAGCTCATCAATCCTCGCCTGCAACTCGGCTACCTGAGCCGCCTCGGTACTCTCCGGCACGAAAAAATCATCGAGTGAAGCCTGAACTTCCTGATATGCCTGCGCCGATGTTTCCACCGCCGAAGGCTGACGCACACCGCTGTCTTGCGGGGTTACGGCGGTGAGGGTGTCGAGGACAGCCACCGTCTGCTGACGGGCCTCTTTCTCTTTGGCGGCTGCTGCGGCCTCATACTCCGACATCTTATCTTTCATGCCGTCGTTCTCGCCTTCGGGTATTTCAGTATTGAAGGCGTCGCCTACACGTTCATCGCTCTTGTTGAGGCTGGAGTAAAGGAGCCATAATATCACTGCACCGCAGAGAATGGCGGCGGGCATTACCACCAGATACTTCATCATCTTCTGCCGTTCAGCCTGCGACTTGGGCTGGAAGAAGCCGTTAATCCTCGCTTTCCATTCCTGCATCGTCATAGGCTGCCGGGGTTATCGGTTTGACATCGGGTTTGTTGATTTCCAACGGCTGTATATGCTCCACCTCCACAATCCGGCGGGAATGACCCAGCCCGATTTTATAGCAGGCATGACCGAACACGAAGAAGGCGATCAGCACGAAGGCGCAGAGCATGACGCTCACGACCATAAGCCGCTGCTTGTGAGGAAGACCGTCGCAGACGCCTCTCACTTTGGCAGAGAGTTTACCCTTTGGGGTGTGCCACACCTTATTATATACGGTGTCTCTCGCGGCACGGAGATTTGAAAATACATTCATCGTTTGGTAGTGATTATATCCTTGTTTTCAAGGATGTTGAAACCTTCAATAATAAATCCGTTGGGATTGTCGTCGGAGCGCGACACGTTGGAAAGGCGGCATACCGTTATCAGAGTGCGCTCCGTCATATTGCTTTCGCGGATAATCATCTGCCGCGCGTAGGTCTTGGCGGTATATGGATATGTGTTGAAGTCACACACCACGCTGTCAACCTGCACGACCTGATTGATATTGCCGGCGATGATACGGTTGTAATAACCTTTCTCCGAGAAATCGGTATAGTAGTTGTATGCCGACTTGTCGCTGAGAATCAGAGCGCGGTTGATGTTATGCTCGATGGCCGATTTGTCGGGCGAGAGGTTGAAAAACAGCTCATGGAAGCGGCGCACGTGTTCACGCGCCTCTGCCGGACGGTTCTGGCTCATATCCTGCGACAATGCAAGCATCAGTGACTTGCCGTTGTCAAGGACATAGATTTTCTCCCGCTGCCTTTCGGCGAAATTGAACACCATTATCATGGCTACCGACACCACAACGGCACACATCGCAACGAACACGATACCGAAAAGGCGTATCTGGCGGAACGATGTTTCAATGTTCCTTAATGACTTAAATTCCATAGTTCTACTTTAATAATTTACCTGCTCTGCCTGCCACATTACCTGCCACTCCACCGGCGACACTTGCCGCACCGGAGCCGACCTGCATAGCGGTATTGTTGACAGCACGGTTGTAATTACCTGCGCCTCCGGCCTGTATGATCCAGCCTGCGACAGTCGGAATTGTGAAGTACCCGATAATGCCGATAATCATGAACACCGTATAAGCGGTGTTGCTCCCGTCAAGGTCAACATTCGGATTATTAGTCAGTTCCGAAATGTCGTTCTGGAGCATCAGCACCTGTATTTTCGCCAGTATCGTCGAAAACAGGTCTGCCACAGGCAACCATAGATAGGTCTGAATGTAGCGGCATATCCACTGTGTAAGGGTTGACTGGAAGCCATCCCATACGGATAGAGCGAATGAAATAGGGCCGAGGATCGCCAACACAATAAGGAAGAAAGTGCGAATCGTGTCAATCGTGAGCGAGGCAGCCTGAAAGAGCATTTCCAGCAGCTCACGAAAGAAATTCTGGATTGCCTTCTTGACCTTATACATTCCGCGCTCGATATACATTCCGGCGGCAGTGCCTATCTCCGTCACACCTAACTCGTCTATCTGCCTGTCAAACTCGGCATCGTCAACGAGGTAAGCGGTCGAGGGGTCGTTCATCATCGCCTCGTATTCCAGACGGTCTTTTTCCTCACGGTACTTCTTCATGTCGAGGGTCTGCCCTTCGAGCATCGAGGCTGTGCCTTGAACAATCGGTGACATGACGGAATTGATGGTACCTAATACCACGGTAGGAAAGAACATTATGCAGAATCCGATTACAAACGGGCGAAGCAACGGAAAGACATCAATCGGTTCGGCTCTTGCCAGCGACTGCCAGATACGGTAGGCGACATAAAACAGCGCGCCTAATCCGGCTATACCCTGAGCCACTCCCGCCATATCCTCGCAAAGAGGCATCATCTCGTCATAAAGCGAGCGCAGAATGGTGTGGAGGTTTGAAAAATCAATAGCGCACAGCATAGGCATCACCAGTATTTTTCAGAGCCGTCGCCATAGAGAGCCACCACACGTTTGGTGTCGGCTTTCTTTTTGGCGCGCAGGTATGACACGCTGATGTTCTTGTTGGTATAGTACGCCGTGAGGTTCATCAGACGCTTCATCTCCTTGTAGCAGTCGTCCACGACATCCATTCGGTCTTTGTCGGTCATGCTCAGTGTAGTTATATTGACTACCTGCTTCAAGTCGCCGAGGACACCGTTGGCTTCTTCAAGGATACGGGTGTAGCCGGAAGCGATTGCCGAGAGTTCGGCACTGGTGAAGTTCGGGTCTGTCAGCATCTTTTGGAAATTGTTGACATAGTAGCCAGAGATATTGCCGAGCATCAGGATTGTCTGCTGCACCTTGCGGGCATCGCGGACAAGGTTGTTCACCGACTGGAGCGCGTCATAATATTTCTTCGCCTGCTGGTAGATTTTCACAGTTTCCTGAAAATTCTTCACCATGTGCGTCGCCGTCTGCGACTCCTGCACAAGTGATTTAGAGTTGTTTACGATGGACTGCGCTATGTTGGACGGGTCTATTACAGTCCACTGGGCCGAAGCCCTGCCCGTGCCTAAAAGAAGGCACAGAGCGATTAAGGGGAAAAGAAACTTTAATTGCTTCATTTGATTGTGGATTAAGTGGATTTAGCGTATTCTGTGAGCCATACTCACAATGATTCTGATTAGGGCTGTAAACAGCCGGTAAGCTGATACAAGGAGGAGGCCGAGGAAAAGGAACAGACCTGAAATGATGAATATTAGGGATTGCTTGACTTTCATACATCAGTTTTCTCTCCTTTCGTTTGCTAACTGTTTGATGGCAGCCTCGATGTCGCCTCCGAGCTGACGGGCGCGGGCGAGTACCTGCATCTTCTCCGTTTCCTCGGTGGTATAGGCGAGGTATTCTTCCGGCGATACCTCTGTCGCATACACTGCCGACTGCGTTCCACCCAGCCCGATCCACACCTCCTTATATAATCGGTTCGGATTATTAGAGAGATTTATACTGAGAATCTGGCCTTTCTCCTTATCGGTCAGACCGAGCAACTCCTGAATCTGGTCGAAGCGGTTCATATACTTTCTCTGGTCGAGAAGTATCTTGCAGTCGGAGTTGTTGATGATGGTTTCCTTGACAATCGGCGACGATATTATGTCGTCAACCTCCTGCGTAACCACCACAGCCTCACCGAAATACTTTCTCACCGTCTTGAACATATAGCGCATATACTCGGCCATGTTCGCTGTTGACAACGCTTTCCAAGCCTCCTCGCAGATAAGGACCTTGCGCACGCCTTTCAGACGGCGCATCTTGTTGATGAAGGCTTCCATGATGATGATTGTCACCACCGGGAACAGGTCTTTGTTGTCGCGGATAGCGTCAATCTCGAATACCACGAAACGCTTGTTAAGCAGGTCGATGTTCTCTCTGGAGTTCAGCAGGAAATCAAAGCGGCCGCCATGATAATACTGGCGCAGCGTTGTCAGAAAGTTATCTATGTCGAAGTCTTGTTTGTAGATGGGGATAGGACGCTGTGCCATTTCTGCGCGGTATTCATCACGCATAAACTCGTAAAAAGAATTGAAACAGGGAACGATGTCGCGGTCTTTCTTCATCTTTTCAAGGAACATCGACAGTGCGGAGCCTAATTCGCCACTCTCCGTTTTGGAAACTCTGTCGTCCTCTGACTTCCAGAGCGTGAGAAGCAGCGTCTTGATGGAGTCCTTTTTCTCAACATCAAACACCCCGTCCTCGGTGAAAAACGGATTGAAAGAAATCGGCTTTTCCTCGGTGTAGGTGTAATACACACCGTCTTCGCCGTGGGTACGGTTGTGGATAAGGTTGCACAGACCTTCGTAGGAATTGCCGGTGTCAATCAGCAGGATATGCGCGCCTTGCTCGTAATACTGTCGTACCAGATGGTTGGTGAAGAAAGACTTGCCGCTACCCGACGGGCCGAGAATGAACTTGTTGCGGTTGGTGGTTATGCCGCGCTTCATCGGCTCGTCGGAAATATCCAAGTGGACAGGTTTACCCGTAAGGCGATCCACCATTTTTATTCCAAATGGGGAGAGTGAGGAACGGTAGTTTGTTTCGGCAGTGAAGAAGCAGACGGCAGGCTCGATGAAAGTATAGAAACTTTCCTCGGCAGGGAAATCCGCTTCGTTGCCGGGCATAGCCGCCCAATACAGCGTCGGGCAGTCGATGGTGTTGTGCCTCGGCATACATCCCATAGTCGCAAGCTGACCGCCGACATCGTTCTTTATCCGGCGCAGTTCCTCGGCATCGTCACTCCAAGCCATGATGTTGCAGTGGCAGCGCACTGATGTAAGACCATAGCTGTGTGCCTCGTTCAGATAGCGGTCTATCCACTCCTTATTGATTGCGTTGGAACGGCTGTACCTTGAAAGCGAGTTCATATTGCGCGCCGTCTTTTCAAACTTCGCCAGATTCTCGTCGTGGTCGTCGATAAACACATACTGGTTATAGATGTGGTTGCACGGCAGGAGCAGACCCACGGGAGATGCGAAGCTCAGTCTGCAATCGCTTCTGTCGGTTGACAGGCGTTCATAGCGGTTGTCGGTGCTGACCTTTCCTGGCAGGTCGTCGGTGTCCGAGAGGGTGTGCAGACATAGCATCTTGTCGCCGACGCGCATTTCTTTCGGCGACAGGTCTATATCCTCCAGACAGGTTACATCGTCGGTTGACAGCAAGAGATACCTCTCGATGATGCCCGATGTGCTGTCGGTGCCGACAATCTCATCGTCACCCATGCTGCGCAGCGAGATATATCCGGAGTCGTTGATTATGCGCTCGAACTGGCCCACGGCTTCCATGAAGCCCACAATCATATCGTGATTGAGTTCCTTCGGAGTGATACGCCCACGGCAGAGTGTGGAGAAGTTGGACTGCTGTCGCATACGCTCCTTTGTGGTCTTTGTCAGATACAGGTAGCACTTGTGCGCCAGATACGGACGCTCGTTGAAATGACGCTCGAAGCTCCTGTCAAGAAAAGACAAATCATCTTTTTGCAGTTCCGGCTTATAATTCTCCGACACAAACCAGTCCTGCTTATGCGCCACCGTGAAGCGGGGCAATACCTTGATAGCCTTGCACCATGCGGCGTGCATAGCCTCGTATTCCTGCGATGTGACGGTGAACAGCTCCGGCAGCGTAACCTCGTAGCACACGGTTATGTCGGCATCCTTGCTGATGATACAGCCGTGTTCCACGGCGAGAAGCGGCAGCTTTGACTCCAGTGTTGTGGCTTTCAGTATGTTTCTCATCGGCAGCCTCCCTTCAATATATTGCGCACACGCAGACGGTTGATGATATATCGGGGACGGTATTTCACCGATGTGAGCTTCATAAGTCCGTACTGGCCGTACTTGCCGTTGAGGTGGAAAGTGTACCACACCAGCACCGACGCGCTTATGGCACCGAAGCCTATGCACAGACCCTGCTGCACCCCGCACATATAGAGGATTACGAACAGTATGAAATCGGCGATAAGACCTCCTGCGAAGATGAACAGGTACTGCGCTTTAAGCCCCTTATATTCGACCGTCCTGCCTATGCCCTTGTTAACAGAGTATTCCATCAGCGGCATGGATTAGAGGAAGAACGAGCGCAGAATTGTGGCGGCGACAACAAGGAAGATACAGGCACCGAACCACGATGCGGCGGTCTTGCTCGTGTCGGGATCGCCGGAGCTGAACTTGCCATAGACCTTGACACCGCCGATAAGACCGACGACTGCGCCGATGGCATAAATCAGCTTCGTGGCGGGATCGAAATAGGAGGTCATCATCGAGGTTGCCTCGTTGATGCCTGCCAGACCGTTGCCGGCGGCATAGAGATTGGCGGCACATATCATCAGTGTGAGCATGGCGGCCATAGGGCGGCGCATACCGGGAGCGTTCATAAACTCCACGATGCGCTTGTAGAGCGACTTGAAGAATTTAGTCATAAATAAATTGATTTGGATTGTGGATTTCTTTGCCTTAGCAAAGCGCTAAAGCGGTTTAGTGGTGGTCAGTGAAGGATATTGAAGTCGATGGCGTCAATATCGGTAGTGTCGATGTCGGCATGAAAGACAATCTTGCGGCCTTTACCGATTGCCTCGTCGGTTTTCTCAGCCGGAGCCGGAGCATCTTCAGGTATGTCGGGCAACTGACACTCAATCATCAGTATGCGTTTGCGCACTACCGGGTCGAGTTTGACATATTCGATAATCTCGGTGCCTTCAAGTTCGGAAACTACCCGTCGGGCAGTCTGTTCATCCTCAGTGGTGTGAGGCTGATTTTTCAGCACCTTCATGGCGGTCTGCATTTCATCGAAGTCTATACCGTCGGCATTTGCCTCGGCGGGAGGCGGAGTTTCGCCGGTAAGCTCACTCACGGAGTGGGTTGAGAATATCTCATCCAGCTTTTCGGGCGGGATTTGCATCCTCGGCTTTTCTTCGGGAGTATCGGGTAGTCCGGCATCTGAGGGTTTGCCGAGTTCCATGACTATAAGCGGCACGACCTCCCTTGCGGCTTCGGTAGCGGCTTCCTTTGCGATTTCGCGGAACGAGTCCATGAACTTGTCGGCATCGAAGGAGCTTTTGCCTACTACTTCTTCAGGCGGAGCTTCATCTGCGGGCGGTGGTTCCGGCGCGGCGCCATTTTCATTTTTGCCGACGCTCTGAACATCCGGCTTTGTCAGGACTTTTCTGATAAGCCACACATTGCTTGCAAGCAATGCTATGATAAGCAGCGTTTCCATCAGAAAAGAGGCTGGCTGTTCTCGTCATAGAGACCTTCCATGACCTCGCGGTTGTTGGCGAAGTGGTCGAGAAGGATCTCCGATACATACGAGCCGATGGAGGCGCCGGTATCACGGAACCTGTCTGCCATGCGGCTCAGGACGGCATGGACTTCGGGATAGATATACACTTTGGTGTTGGAGCGCACAATGCCTGGCCGGAGAAACTTGGCGGCATATTTCCTGCGCTCCTCGGCGGCTCTGACATCTATGTCAGTGGCCGGATTCACGTTGATGGTTACAAACGGGGATTTGGGCATAGTTGGTTAGAGTTTAAGCTGGTTGATAACATCGGCATATTCCTCCAGATGGGCTGCCAGTACGTTGTTGATGAAAGCCTTTAGCGAGCATACGCGCCCTTTCTTGCGGCCGAACAGGATACTACGTATTTTCCATACAATTTCAGGGTCTATCTCTGTCGTGACGTATTTGACTTGTGGAGCCGCATACGTATTGTTATATACGAATCGTTCCATGTATTCGTGAGTACGATTCGGGAGAGAAGGGTTTTCATATACATCGGCTTCCATAACGGCTTTACCATTTGAAGCCATATGCGTTGAAACATCGGGATTTTTTCTGCCATCCTTCGGTATTACCCTGAAATTCCTGTCGGAAATAGTTGAGATTGATGCTGATTTGGGCATAGCTGGTTAGAGTTTGGGGTTGATTACATCGGCATACTCCTCAAAATGGGATGCCAGTACATTGTTGATATAGGATTTGAGGGAACAGGAACCGTTCTCGAAAGCGATAAGCCTCTTGATTTTACCAATCAGAACCGGGTCTATCTCTACCATAAGGAATTTGACCTGTGGACGCAGATAGGTCGTTCTCGTGATAAACCGTTCACGGAACTGTGCCTCCCGTTTTGTATCGGCAGAAGATTGTTCCGAGGGTGCGTGACTGGATTTGGTGGACGCAGCCCTGTCTTCTGTCGAATCGGGTGTGTCAGGCGTCGGACTTTCTTTAGGCTTCCTTTTCAGCGTTGACAGAGAGGAGGACTCCTCTCTGAATGACCTGATGAACTCATCGGGATCGATTTCCGACTCATATTTCTTTGCCATATCGGTCAGAGTTTGAGTAAGTCGAGCAATTCATCGGTAAGTTCCGGCAGGCGGGTTCCTTTTAGCAGTGTCTTGTCCGGCGGCATAACCGTCGAGCGGAACACGGCGCGGTTGAGCGTCTTTGACCCTTCACGCCTATACTTTTTGGTATCCGGGATCTTGGTTTTAAGCGTCATAAGACCGTATTCCTCGAAAACGGCCTCATACTGGTCGTAGAGGTCTGTTTTCTCGCGTGCATCGACGAGGTTCCAGAGCATATACATCTGTTTGACCTGTGTGCGTCCGGTAGTGAGCCACTCCTGTATCTTCAGGGCGAAGGCGAGTGAGCTTTCAAGGATAACCTTGTCGGCTGCGACGGGCACGATAACCGTATCCATGCAGTTGAGAATGTTGACGACACCACGGTTATTGACCGTGCCTGGCAGGTCGAAGAAAACGATGTCTATATCGTTGCCGTCCTCGATGATGTCGCGTACCTTCTGCATAGCCTCCTCCGGCTTTGCCGTCAAGAGAGGATAAGGCGCGAGTTTAGTCTGGCGCAGATAGTCGGAAAAAAGTTTCTTGAACTGGGGGCTGCACTCAATCAGGTCTTTGTCACGCTGGCGCATCTCTTCGATGCTGTACTGCGGATAGTCGCAGTCCACGACAAGGACTTTAAGCCCCTTCACATAGTAGAGGTAACTCGCCGCCAAAACGGTCAGAGTGGTTTTGCCTGCTCCCCCTTTCTGGGTGGAGAAAGCGACAAATTTGGGGTCTGTCATAGAATTTAATTTGGATTTGGATGTAGTGGTGGGTGCATAGCTTTGGCCGTCAGCGTATCTTCTGACACGGATAGACCGGGCTTCCATCGGCGCGAATCAGTGCCGGCATTATACTATGCGGGGTGGATTGACAGCTTTCTATGCCGCAGGGAACGGCCGTCCTCCGCTGTCGGGAGGGCATCGGCTAAGTAAGCCGGGAATGTTTGGGTTCGTCAGTCATGTCTGGTTCGGGTTTGGATGTGGAGATTAGTGGTGCCTGTCACCATAGCTGTCAAGCCTTGAAGCCATCAAGCTATGAATTATAGATAAATAAATTTGTCAATCAAACAGTAAATAATATTGCAGATACATAAATCTATAAGACTGTATCTTTATCGTTCATTAAACAGTTCCAATTCCATATCTATAAGTTGAACTGTAAGGAAGGATACAGATTTGTCTAAAAACAGATATATCCATCAATAAAAATAATGTTCTCAAGACAGATTGAAAATCATACTTGCAGTTCAATGGATAGTTCTATAATAATATCGGTAAGTTGAACTCCTTGAAGGCAGGTTTAACTGTCAATCTCTACACAAAGGAACAAATAATTCTGCAAATTGGCAAATCTGAAAATAAGCCAATTTCTTGGGATAAAGAGCATTGTCCGGCTATGTCCAGGTATGTCCGGCTATGTCCGAAAAATTCGGCTGAATTTTTAACATTTCGCCGTGCATATTTTTTTTGCGCATCGGCACCGGCTCCATCGCCGGGAAATAAAGCTCACAAAATTTTCTCCGGTTGTTAGGAATTGCGCCCGATTTTTTGTAAATTTATGGAAGCATAACGATAACAGGCACCATCCGGCGCATTGGAATCAGGGAAACACACAGGTCGGAATATAACCGGGCATATCCGATAAAGTCATTTCCTTATTTCATATTAGGAGGGATGTCCACATGAACATTGCAAGTTATGTTTCCCGGCACACGAATCGAAGTTCGTGCCACGGAAAACACTTGCCATGTGAACATGGGGAAGATTTACTCCAAAGTCGTAAATCCATACGGTGAAACTGCGTTGGCCTGTCATGTCGCTATGCGATACCTCCACTTAATCCACATAATTATGACTCAGATTTCAGGCAAAGGGGGCCGTCGCCCCAAGACAGACCCGTCTGTAAACCGCTATGTAGTGCGGTTCAATGCCGAGGAAAACGCCCGCTTCCTCGCCATGTTCGACCGTTCCGGTCTTGAAAGCAAGGGCGCGTTCATTAAGAATTTCATATTTCAGAAGCCTTTTAAGGTCTATACCATTGACGAGAACACCCGTGTGTTCATCGACAAGCTGTCGTCGTTCAACTCACTTTTCCGCACACTCGGCGTTTCATACGACAACGTGGTAAAGACACTGCGCGAGAACTTCACCGAGAAAAAAGCAATGTCGGCTCTTTACAAACTGGAGAAACTGACTATCGAGCTGGTAAAGGTAAACAGCGAGATTGTCGCACTCGCACAGAAATTCGATGAACAATGGTCGCTAAAATCTCGATAGGCAACTCGCTCTATGGCGCGTTGACCTATAACGGCGAGAAAATCAACAAGGAGAAAGGCCGGCTGCTTGACACCAACAAAATATACAATGACGGCAGCGGCTCAGTTGATATTCATCGTGCATACGAGGACTTCATGCGCTGGATTCCTACATCTTCCCGCACAGAGCGACCGATGATGCACATTTCGCTTAATCCGCACCCCGACGATGTTCTTAGCGACACCGATTTTACCCGTCTGGCGCATGAATATATGGAGAAGATGGGCTTTGCCGATATGCCGTATATGATTTACAAACATTCCGACATCGACCGGCACCATGTTCACATAGTCGCGCTCCGTGTCGGTACTGACGGACGCTGTATATCCGACCGCAACAACTTTTACAAAAACAAGAAAGTGTGCCGCGAGCTGGAGAAGGAGTATGGGCTGAAAGTTGCTGAGCGTGAGAAAATCACTCCCGATATGCCGATCAAGAAGGTTGACCCCTCCGGCGACATCAAGCGTCAGGTTGCCAACACCGTCAAAATGGTCGGTATGCGATACAAGTTTCAGACGATGGGCGAGTATAACGCCGTTCTTTCCTTATATAATATAAGGTGTGAGCAGACCGACGGCAGGGTTAACGGTCGTGAGTATCACGGTCTGGTGTATTTCGCCACCGATGATGAAGGCAAGGTGATTGCCAATCCGTTCAAGGCGTCGCGCCTCGGCAAATTCGCAAGCAGAACGGCGATTGACAGCCGTTTCGAGAAAGCTAAGGACAAGATCGACATTACACCCACTAAACACAAGGTTGCGGACTGCCTCGCCCAATCAACGGGTAAGGATGATTTTACAGCCAAATTAAAAGACTGCGGCATAGATGTTGTTTTCCGTCACACCGACGAGGGACGTATATACGGCGTTACGTTCATAGATCACAACACCATGACGGTATTGAACGGTTCCAGACTCGGCAAGCAGTTCTCGGCAAACGCCCTTAACGAGCGTTTCAACAATCCGCAGATGCAACCGACAATCGATGTGCCGATTCCCGACACACCCGTTATTGTGACGGAACCGGAGCAGAACACCGACACCCATTCGGATTCTCAATCCCAGAACATCGACACTCAGACTTCGTCGGATTGGCAGCAACACACCGCAGGCAGCCAGCATCAATCGGCCGCCACTCATTCTTCCACTACTGATTACAGCGAAAGTGGCTTCACGCTTCCGGGGCTTGACCTGTTCCAGCCGGGGCAGTCGTTCAATCCCGACGAGGAAGAATTCCGCCGCCGTATGCAGCGAAAGAAGAAAAAAGGTCACAGACCAAAATTTTAATCTTTAATCCCACTTTTTATTATGAGCCAACAAGAGGACGACCTCAGAGCGTTGGCGAAGATCATGGACTTCCTGCGGGCAGTCAGTATCGTGCTGGTTGTCGCCAACCTTTACTGGTTCACCCGCGTGGAAACCGTGGACAGCGGCTGGTTCTATTCGACCGTCTATAAGATCTGCGCCAACTTCAACCGTACCTGCGGACTTTTCAACACCACCTTCAACGCCAAACTTTTCGCGCTGCTGCTTCTCGGACTGTCGTGCTTCGGCACCAGAGGCGTAAGAAGCGAGAACATCACATGGCGGCACATCGGCGTGACACTCGCCATAGGCTGTGTGCTGTTCCTGCTGAACTGGTGGACACTCGACGCCGGTATGCGCTACACCTATATAATCACCACCGTCACGGGCTACATCTGCCTGATGATGGGCGGTATATGGGCGGGGCGTATGCTGAAGAACAACATGATGGACGACCGTTTCAACGACGAGAACGAGAGCTTCATGCAGGAAACAGAACTGATGGACAACGAATATTCCATAAACCTGCCGACCAGATTCTACTTTGAGAAGAAATGGCACAAGGGCTGGATAAATGTAGTCAACCCGTTCCGCGCCACAATCGTGCTTGGCACACCCGGCTCCGGCAAGTCTTACGCCGTAATCAACTCATTTATCAAACAGATGATAGAGAAAGGTTACAGCGGCTATATCTATGACTTCAAAAGCCCGGATTTGAGCGAGATAGCATATAACCACCTGCTGACGCATAAGGACGGTTACGGCAAAGTAAAGCCGAAATTTTACATGATAAATTTCGACGATCCGGAGCGTAGCCACCGATGCAATCCGATACACCCGGACTTTATGACCGATATTGCAGACGCATACGAGAGCAGTTATACCATAATGATGAACCTGAACCGAAATTGGGTGCAAAAACAGGGAGATTTCTTTGTAGAGTCACCGATTGTGCTGTTCGCGGCAATTATCTATTTCTTAAAACTCTACAAAGGAGGAATACACTGTACTTTTCCCCATGCCATCGAGCTTTTGAATAGAAGATACGAGGATTTATTTCCTATTCTCACGAGCTACCCGGAGCTGGAAAACTACCTGTCGCCGTTTATGGACGCATGGCAAGGTGGAGCAGCTGAGCAGTTGATGGGACAAATCGCGTCGGCGAAAATCCCGCTGTCGCGTATGATTTCACCGCAGCTTTACTGGGTAATGACCGGCGATGATTTCACGCTCGACATCAACAATCCGAAAGAGCCGAAAATCCTGTGCGTGGGCAACAATCCCGACCGCCAGAACATATATGGCGCGGCACTCGGACTGTATAACTCCCGTATCGTCAAAATCATAAACAAGAAAGGTATGCTGAAAAGCGGTGTTCTTATAGACGAACTCCCGACCATATATTTCAAGGGCCTCGACAATCTCATTGCCACCGCCCGAAGCAACAAGGTTGCCGTCTGCCTCGGCTTTCAGGACTTCTCTCAGCTAAAACGCGACTACGGTGACAAGGAAGCAGCAGTTGTGATGAATACCGTCGGCAACATATTCTCCGGGCAGGTCGTGGGAGAAACCGCCAAGACACTGTCAGAGCGTTTCGGCAAAGTTCTCCAGAAACGGCAGTCTATCTCGATAAACCGTCAGGATGTGAGCCACTCCATCAACACGCAGATGGACAGTCTTATCCCGCCGAGCAAGATTTCCACTCTGACACAGGGAATGTTCGTAGGCGCAGTTTGTGACAACATCAACGAGCGCATAGACCAGAAGATATTTCATGCCGAGATTGTCATTGACAGTAAAAAAGTCAAAGCAGAAACCGACCGTTACAAGCCTATACCCATACTCACCGATTTCAAGGACGACACCCCGGACAAATCCCGTATGAAAGCGATTATCCAGCGCAACTACGAGCAGGTGAAAGCCGATGTGATCCAAATCATCGCCGACGAGAAAGAGCGCATAATGTCAGACCCGGCACTGCGCCACCTGTTCGACCCAAAGTAATCACCAACCACTAAATATCCACAATCATGTTAGAACTTGACCGAAGTCTTACTGACTTCAATTACTACTATTTCTATTTGTTGCAGTATCTCCAGCTCAACAAATATCAGGTTGATCCAGACCATCCCCAGATTATCGCCAACTCTATCGCCGCACTCGATGCCTTTGAAAATGCGCGGCGCAACGGAGCCAATGTGCCGATGGCTGAGGCAGAGGCCATATCCGTGCTTTTCTCCAATATCGGAGAATCGGAGTATAACACGGTATCGGAACTTATCCTTGAGAATTTCGGAGACACCATCGACCTTGACAGTGAAATAGCTGTCGAATACTGGACAAATCAGGTTATGACGGATATTCCCGACCTGTTCGACGGCGTTGACCGTATGGCGATAGGCGTTGATGCCCTTGACCTTGAATTGATGGAAACCGAGATTGTGGGCAGAATCGTAATCTATCTTTCCGACAATGGCCTACAATAAGTTACAGACAATGCGCGACAACATCGAGGCGATAAGGCTTGCCTTTCGTCTTGGAGTGGCCGGGTGTGGAGCGCAGACTGCTGAGGAAATAGCTGTGCTGCGCAAGTATGCCGGATTTGGAGGTCTGAAATGTATCCTCAACGACGCCAACGATTTGGAGGATGCTGCCAAGTGGAGCAAATCCGACATCGAGCTGTTTGCGCCGACCGTGGAACTGCGTCGCATCATCCATGATTATTCTAAGGATGATAGGGAGTTTGCCGGGTACATGGACTCGCTCAAAGCATCCGTTCTGACGGCGTTCTATACTCCGGCACCGGTCATTGACGCCATTTCGGATGCTCTGAAAAATTCCGGGATTGAGGTGAGAAGTTTCCTTGAACCGTCTGCCGGTCAGGGGGCTTTCATCGACTCGTTTCTGCGCAATGATAGGTATCCCGGCGCGGAGGTGCTTGCCTACGAAAAAGATTTGCTTACGGGCAAAATCCTTTCGGCTCTGCATCCGTCTATTCTTACACGCATAGAGGGTTTTGAGAAGATTGAGCGCGATTTCAACGGATATTTCGATGTCGCTGCTTCCAATGTTCCTTTCGGGGATTTCGCTGTCGCAGACCCGGCGTATGCCGTAAGCAAGGATGTTGCCTATCGTCAGGCTACCAAGACAATCCACAATTATTTCTTTCTGAAGGCACTCGACCAAGTGCGCGAGGGTGGACTTGTCGCTTTCATAGCATCCCAGGGTGTGATGAACGCGGGCAGTCCTTTCGTGAGGATGGAGCTTGTGAAGCGTGCCGACCTTGTGGCAGCATTGCGTCTTCCCAACAACACTTTCAGCGATAATGCCGGAACGGATGCGGGATCCGACCTAATTATTCTCCAGAAGCACACCGGTAAGAAAGCGTTATCGGCAGACGAGGAATTTTTCATTCAGTCTGTTGTTGATCGTGGTACAAAAGTTCCCGGTAACAAATTCTTTCAGGCGTTTCCCCAGAATGTGATATGCACCGATGCAAAAGTCGGAACAGACCCTTACGGCAAACCTGCTATCATCTACAAGCACGAAGGTGGTGTTGACGGCATAGCCCACGATTTGCGGACTGCGCTGGATGAGTCGCTGCGTCTGCGCCTGAATCTGGAATTATATAATTCAAATGGTATCAAGCCGCCTACGCCGGACCCTGTAAAGCCGACACCTACGCCGACACCCGAAGTCAAGCCGGAAGCACCGAAACAAAATCCACTTGCCGAGAAGATTGAGCAGAGAAATGAGCCTTTGCTCAAACAGTATCAGGAGATGAAAAAGAAACACCCCGATGCCATCCTTCTATTTCGTGTGGGTGATTTCTATGAGATTTTCGGCAAGGATGCGGTTGAAGCGTCGGAGATACTGGGTATCACTCTGACGCGCCGGATGAACGGTCTTGACAACCGTATCGAATTGGCCGGATTTCCGCATCACGCGCTCGACACATATCTGCCCAAACTTGTGCGGGCCGGCAAACGTGTGGCTATTTGTGAGCAGTTGGAAGACCCGAAACTGAAAAGGACTTCCAAACAGAAAGTAGTCGAAACGGTTACGCCTAACCAGTCGTCTAAAACAGAACCTAAACCTGTCGAGCCGTCGAAGCCGGAACCCACCAAAGAGATAGAGACCGACGGTAGGCCGGATTATTCGGACAATCCTGACCCTCGACTGTTCGCATACAATCTTTTCGGAGAACTGGAGCCTATTCAGCAGAAAAACAACCGTCGTCAGCAGATGCAAAAGCCGGAGGAGAAGCCGAAGCCTGCCAATCCTGCAACCAAGGCAAAGCCGATAAAATCATCAGGATTCCGTAAACTGACTGATAAGGAGCTTGAGTTCTATGGCTCGTTGAACTGGGACGACAATCCCCCCATCAATGGCTTTTATGAAGCCATGATGTCGATTGCCCATCGTCAGATGGAGGAGATGCGTCTTGAAAAGGAATCTCAGGAAGCGGCACAAGCCGCCGGAATTGCCCCCGGAGAAACTTATATCGAAAAGACCGAAGGCGATTTCATTCCCGGTGGTCGTGCCCGCCAGCCGAAAGTTACGGCTATTCCTATCGAGCGCGATATGTCGCCGCGTCCGTTCTCGGAGGATATTCAGTTCTTTCACAAGAACGGCTCAATGGTCGTTGCCGACGGCATGGTAGGCTTTCTCTCCGATGTTCGCAAGACCGGAGCGACATTCACACCCCTCAACCTCAAACCGGAGCAGGAGAAACGCGCCATGCTGTATGTCACTCTTTCGGAGACCTATCAGCAGCTCTACAACTACGAGGCGGAGACCCACGAGCCGTCGGAACATTTACGTGAACACCTCAATTATTATTACGATGAGTTTGTAGCCAAGTATGGCAACCTGAACGAGAAACAGAATGTCAAATTCATAATGATGGACGCCAACGGTCGTGACGCACTGGCGTTGGAGCGCGGCGAAAACGGTCAGTTTGTCAAGGCTGACATCTTCGACCATCCTGTTTCATTCGCCGTTGACGAGGTTACTTCGGTCGATACTCCGATGGAGGCACTGACCGCGTCGCTCAACAAATACGGCGAGGTCAATCTTGAATATATGTCTTCACTTGTGGATATGGATGAGGACGCAATGGTTGAAAACCTTGAAGGACACATATATTACAATCCCCTTGTGAGCAATTATGAGATAAAAGACCGCTTCATAGCCGGTAATGTAGTTGCCAAAGCCGAGGCGGTCAAGGCATGGATTGACCGTGAGGAAGAACGTATCAAGGACTTTCCCGGCTATGACGGCATAGAGCCGTTCATCGCCATGTCGCAGGATTCCCTCAAAGCGTTGGAGGAAGCCCGGCCCCGCCGTATCGAGTTCGATGAGCTTGATTTCAACTTCGGTGAGCGATGGATCCCGACCGGGATATACTCAGCCTACATGAGCCATCTCTATGAAACCGACATAAGGATTGCCTATTCATCCTCGATGGACGAGTATTCATGTGACGCTTCCCGCAAGAACATGAAAATCTGGGAGGAATTCTGTGTCAGGGGTTACTACCGGGTCTATGACGGTATGAGCCTTCTTAAACACGCTCTTCACAATACCATACCTGACATAAAGAAGTCAATCGGTAAGGATGAGGACGGACACGACATCAAAGTGCCGGACAACGAGGCTATCCAACTCGCCAATACCAAGATTGATGAAATCCGCAACGGTTTCTCGGAATGGCTGGAGGCTCAATCGCCGGAGTTCAAGGAAAGGCTGGTGGATTTGTATAACAACAAATTCAACTGCTTCGTCAGACCTCAGTATGACGGTAGCCATCAGACCTTCCCTGATTTGAACATGAAAATCCTTGGCGACCGCTATGGAATAAGCTCCATTTATCAGAGCCAGAAGGACTGTATATGGATGCTGAAACAGAACGGAGGCGGCATCTGCGACCACGAGGTTGGAACGGGTAAAACGCTGATAATGTGCATTGCAGCGCATGAAATGAAGCGTCTCGGACTGGCTCATAAACCGATGATTATCGGCTTGAAAGCCAATGTAGCCGAGATAGCCATGACCTATCAGTCAGCTTATCCAAATGCCCGCATCCTTTTCGCCGATGAAAAGAGTTTCAAAGCGGAAAACCGCGTCAACTTCTTCAATCAGATCAAGAACAACGACTACGATTGCGTGATAATGTCGCACGACCAATTCGGCAAGATTCCGCAGTCGCCGGAGATGCAGCAGCAGATTCTTCAGGCAGAGCTTGACACGGTTGAGGAAAACCTTGAAGTGGTGAAGCAACAAGGGCATGATGTGTCGCGTGGTATGCTCAAAGGTCTTATCAAGCGTAAGGAGAACCTGACAGCCAAGATTGCCACCATACAGTATCAGATGGAGCAGAACAAGGATGCCGTCGTTGACTTCAAGCAGATGGGTATAGACCATATCTTTGTGGACGAGTCGCACCAGTTCAAGAACCTTATGTTCAACACCCGACATGACCGTGTGGCGGGTCTGGGCAACAGCGAGGGAAGCCAGAGGGCACTCAATCTGTTATATGCCATACGCACTATTCAGGAGCGTACAGGCAAGGATTTGGGTGCTACTTTTCTCAGTGGTACCACCATATCCAATAGCCTGACTGAACTGTATCTGCTGTTCAAGTATCTGCGCCCGAATGAACTTGAAAGGCAGGAGATCCGCTGCTTCGATGCGTGGGCCGCAATCTTCGCAAAGAAAACTACCGACTTCGAGTTCAATGTCACGAATAATATTGTCCAAAAGGAGCGTTTCAGGTACTTTATCAAAGTGCCGGAGTTGGCGGCTTTCTATAATGAAATTACCGATTATAGAACGGCTGAAGATGTAGGAGTTGACCGGCCGCATAAGAATGAGATACTCCACAATATCCCTCCGACACCGGCGCAGGAGGATTTTATCCAAAAGCTGATGGAGTTTGCCAAAACCGGAGATGCTACAATTCTCGGCAGAGCGCCGTTGTCTGAGACCGAGGAAAAGGCGAAGATGCTCATTGCCACGGACTATGCCCGAAAGATGGCTCTTGATATGCGTATGATTGACCCTGAATATGGCGATGACCCCAATAACAAGGCCAGCCACTGCGCGCGGATGATAGCGGAATATTATCACAAATATGACGCACAGCGTGGCACACAGTTTGTATTCAGCGATTTATCGACATATAAGCCCGGCGAGTGGAACGTATATTCAGAAATTAAGCGCAAGCTGATAGAGGATTACGGTATTCCCGCGCATGAGATACGATTCATTCAGGAGTGTAAGACAGAGCGTAGCCGAAAGGCTGTCATTCAGGCTATGAACGACGGCGATGTGCGTGTGCTTTTCGGCTCGACTTCTATGTTAGGTACCGGAGTCAACGCTCAAAGAAGGTGTGTTGCGATTCATCATTGCGATACACCCTGGCGTCCAAGCGATTTGACACAACGTGACGGCAGAGCCATACGAGCCGGCAACGAGATTGCCAAATTATACGCTGATAATAAGGTGGATGTAATCATCTATGCCGTCGAGAAATCGCTGGACTCCTACAAGTTCAATCTTCTCCACTGCAAGGCTACGTTCATAGACCAGCTCAAATCCGGCGCACTTGGAGCCAGAACCATCGACGAGGGAGCAATGGACGAGAAGAACGGCATGAACTTCTCGGAATACATGGCTATACTCAGCGGTAACACCGACCTGTTGGAGAAAGCGAAACTCGAAAAGCGCATAGCGGCATTGGAGAGTGAGCGCAAATCCTTCAACAAGGGCATCGGAGACTCCCGTTTCAGACTCCAGACCATCAGCCACGACATCGCCAACAATGAGGCGGCTATCGCACGGATGAAGGAAGACGCTGCCAAGTATCAGTCTGCTGTTCAGCGAGACAAGGACGGCAATCCGGTCAACAGTCTTGTCCTTGACGACTGTAAGTATAAGGATGAGCAGAACATGGGCATCTACCTGCAAGGATTGGCTCGCACGACCGACACCCACGGTAAATAGTCAGCCCTTAAAAAGAAGCATTGGGCAGACTTCCTGATTGACGACTGTTCCA